>JANNMP010000043.1:0-10772 GCA_031398015.1 Burkholderiaceae bacterium | reverse complement strand
ATACTATCAACCATCCTACTTAAGCCTAAAATATTATACAGGTTTTAATAATGATCCTCATCGTTGCACGGCTGTGACGAACGTGTCTCTTCCACCTGGCCTACGCAGCCGCCGCATCACTTGGGGCACTGCAGCCTGCCGCGTTGGGCGCAGGTGTTGCATCAACGATTTTTGACGCCAATGACGGCGCCAACCGACGATAGACCCGTGCGTGCCCAGCTAAACTCTGATAAATCAAGCACTTACGGCCCAATCGTGGCTCACCTCAGTATAACCAGCAATGCCCCGGTGCCCGGCCCGGATGGGCCAACAAGCACAGCACCAGCGGTGCGCCGGGTGCAAGTGGACGAGGCCGGTGCCGGCCAGCGGCTGGACAACTTCTTGCTGCGCTTGCTCAAAGGCGTTCCCAAGACCCATGTCTACCGGGTGATCCGCTCGGGCGAGGTGCGCATCAACAAGGGCCGTGCGTCGGCCGACACGCGCTTGGCGCTGGGTGACGAAGTGCGGCTGCCGCCGGTGCGCGTGGCAACGCCGCGCCCTGCAGACGCGCCGATGGCGATCGCGCCGGCGCGTGAGTTCGCCGTGCTGTTTGAAGACGAGCACCTGCTGGCCATCGACAAGCCCTCAGGCGTGGCGGTGCATGGTGGTTCGGGCGTGAGCTTTGGTGTGATCGAGCAGTTGCGCCAGGCCCGGCCGCTGGCGAAGTTTCTGGAGCTGGTGCACCGGCTTGACAAAGAGACCTCGGGCGTGCTGCTGCTGGCCAAGAAGCGCAGTGCGCTGCTGCACCTGCAAGACCAGTTCCGCAGCCATGCGGGTGAAAAGACAGTGACCAAGGTCTATTCCGCGCTGGTAGCGGGGCATTGGCCAGCCAGGCTCAAGGTGATCGATGTGGCGCTGCACAAGACACTGGACTCGCGTGGTGAACGCCATGTGCGGCCGGTGGCGGCCAGCCACCCCGACGGCCGCCGCGCCATCAGCCTGGTGCAGGTGGTGGCTGCCTATCAACTGGCCAGCCTGCTGGACGTGACGCTGAAGACCGGCCGCACGCACCAGATCCGCGTGCACCTGGCGCAGGCTGGACACCCGATCGTGGGTGACCCCAAGTACGGCGACTTTGCCCTCAACAAGCAATGGGCGCGTGGTGCGGGCCTGGTCAACCAGCGCTTCGAGCGCATGTTCTTGCACGCCCGGCGGCTGGCCTTCGACCACCCGGCCACTGCCGAGCGCATCACGCTGGATGCGCCGCTGCCCGCCGACTGCACAGCCTTGCTGTCGCACCTTGGCGCGCCGCACTGAGGCGTGGCTGCTGTCACGGCGCACAGCCAGCGCGCACCAGCCTGATGCGCGACACTGGTGTGCGCCGCTTGTACCTCGCCGCTTGTCCCTCGCCGCTTTGACCGCGCCGCTCATACCGCGCCACCGCCGCTGCACCGCTGCTGCACCGCCGCGCCACCACCGCATCCACCATGCCCAGCCCCGCACCCCGCCCCCGCCGTTTTGACCTGCTTGTCTTCGACTGGGACGGCACGCTGTTTGATTCCACCGCGCTGATCACCCGCTGCATCCAGGCCGCCTGCGCCGACCTGGGCCTGGCCGTGCCCAGTGACGAGACCGCCAGCCATGTCATCGGCCTGGGCCTGCATGAGGCGCTGCAGCATGCGGTGCCCGGCCTGGCGCCCGCGCGTTACCCGGAGCTGGGCCGGCGCTACCGCCACCACTATGTCGAGCGCCAGGATGAGCTGGTGCTGTTCCCCGGCACGCTGGACATGCTGCATGCGCTCAAGCGGCGCAACCACCTGCTGGCGGTGGCCACCGGCAAAAGCCGCCGTGGCCTCGACGACGCACTGCAGTCAGTGCAATTGCAGGGCCTGTTCGACGCCACCCGCACCGCCGACGAGACCGCCGGCAAGCCGCACCCGCTGATGCTGCAGGAATTGATGGCCGAGCTGGGCACAGCGCCCGCGCGCACGCTGATGGTGGGCGACACCACGCACGACCTGCAGCTGGCCATCAATGCCGGCACCGCCAGTGTGGCGGTGGGCTTCGGCGCCCATCCCACCGAAGCCTTTGCCGCACTGGGCCCGCTGCATGTGGCGCACAGCACCGCGGTGCTGGCCGACTGGCTGCTCACGCATGCCTGAGGCCATCGGCGGCGCGGTGCTGCCGGGCGTTGCGCCACAGCCGCTGTGTGCGTCGGGCGCACTGCAGGAACGTGGCAAGGCCCTGGTCTTCGACGTGCTGCTGTGGGGCCAGCCGGCCCGCGCCTTCGTGCTGCGCTTCGATGGTGTGCTGGTGGGCTACATCAACCGCTGCGCCCATGTGCCGGTGGAAATGGATTGGCTGCCGGGCGAGTTTCTTGACCACGACAAACGCCACATCGTCTGTTCGATCCACGGCGCCAGCTATGAGCCGGCGCAGGGCCGCTGCGTCGGCGGGCCCTGCGGGCGCAGCCGCCTGATCACGGTGGCCGTCGGTGAGCAGGACGGCCAGGCCTGTTGGTATCCTTCCCGCGATGTGCGGCCGTTGTTGGCCGCACCCCCCGCCGCACCCCCCGCCGCACCACCCGCCGCAACCCCCACCGCACCGCCCACCACCAACCCGAGCCCACCATGACGCCGCCCGACGACAGCCCGACCCCCGCCCCCGAAGGCGCGGCCGCTGCGGCGCCCAGCGCTGCGGCGCCGCAAGGCGTTTCAACGCCAGCAGCCACGCCAGCACTGCGGCCGGGGCTGGAAAGCGCACTCGACAGCCTGGCCCATGCGCTGCTGCGAGACCGCCGGGCCGAGCGCCGTTGGCGCATCTTCTTCCGCCTGGCCTGGCTGGGCGTGGTGCTGGCCCTGCTGTGGCTGGTGATGAATGACCGCCGTGCCCACGCCACACCCAGCGGCCCGCACACCGCGCTGGTGGAGTTGCGCGGCGAGATTGCCAACGACAGCGAGGCCAGCGCCGAGCTGATGCTCTCAGGCCTGCGCAGCGCGTTTGAAGACGCTGGCGCCCGCGCGGTGGTGCTGCGCATCAACAGCCCGGGTGGCAGCCCGGTGCAGTCGGGCATCATCAATGACGAAATCCGGCGCCTGAAGGCCTTGCACAAGAAGAAGGTGTACGCGGTGATTGAAGAGGTCTGCGCCTCGGGTGCCTACTACGTGGCGGTGGCGGCCGACGAAATCTATGTCGACAAGGCCAGCATCGTCGGCTCGATCGGCGTGCTGATGGACGGCTTCGGCTTCACCGGCCTGATGGACAAGCTGGGTGTCGAGCGCCGGCTGATCACCGCTGGCAGCAACAAGGGCATGCTCGACCCCTTCAGCGACCAGGACCCGAAGCAGCGCGCCTATGCCCAGGCCATGATCGACCAGGTGCACCAGCAGTTCATCCAGGTGGTGCGCCAAGGCCGCGGCGCGCGGCTGAAGGAAACGCCTGACACCTTCTCGGGACTGTTCTGGAACGGTCAGCAGGCGGTCACGATGGGCTTGGCCGACAAGCTGGGCAACCTGGACTACGTGGCGCGTGAAGTGATCCAGGCCGAAGAGGTGATCGACTACACACCGCGTGACAACGTGGCCGAGAAGCTGGCCAAGCGTTTTGGCGCGGCCATTGGTGAAGGCGCGATGCGGGCCGCCGGCGGCAGCATGCGGCTGCATTGACAGCGCGCGCTGCCGGCAGCCGCAACGCAGCCTGAGGCAGCGGCCGACACAACCATTGCAGGGAGTCCACAATGGGCCGCAACACACCCTGGGGCCGGCCAGCCAGGCTGCTGGCGCTGCTGCTGCAGGCCGCTTTGCTGCTGGGCCTGGCGGCCTGCGGGCGCAGCACCAGTGAGCGCCTGGACCAGGCGCGCATCCTGATGGAGCGCCAGGACCGTGCGGCGGCACTGATCGCCGTCAAGGCCATCCTGCAGGAAGAGCCTGACCTGGGTGCAGCCCGGCTGATGCTGGGCCAGTTGCTGCTGGACCGCGGCGAGGTGCAGGCGGCCGAGACCGAACTGCGCCGTGCGCTGGAATTGCGCCAGCCTGAAGCTGTGGTGGTGCCGCTGATTGCGCGTGCGCTGCTGCTGGGCAACCAGCCAGCCAAGCTGGTGGCGCAATACGGCCGCACCAGCTTCCCGGACCGGGCCGCCACCGCCCAGATCAAGACCACGGTGGCCGAGGCCGAAGCCACCACCGGCGCACTCGATGCGGCGCGCGACAGCGTGGCCATGGCGCTGCGTGCCGTGCCCGGCCATGAGCCCGCACGCCTGCTGCAAGCCCGCATCACCGCCGTTGGTGGTGACATGCCAGACGCGCTGACCCAGGTGCAGGCCTTGCTCACCGACAACCCCAAGAATGCCGACGGCTGGGTGCTCAAAGGTGATCTGCTGGCCCGCCAGCGCGTTGACGCCGGCCAGCTGGTCGATGCCTACCGCCAGGCCCTGGCGGCGCGGCCCGACCATGCCGGTGCCCACACTGCCTTGGTCACCCTGCACCTCAGCCGGCGTGAGGTGGACGCCGCGCGCGCCCAGCACGACAGCATGCGCAAGCTGCTGCCGCGCCATCCGCAGACGCTGTTGTTCGACGGCCAGATGGCCTTGCTCAAGGGTGACCTGGCCCGCGCGCGCGAGCTGTTCCAGGCCTTGCTGCGGGTGATGCCCGACAACCTGGTGCTGCTGCATTCAGCGGCTGTTGTCGAGCTGCGTTTGAACGCCCCCGGCCAGGCCGAGGCGTTGCTGTCCAAGGCCCTGTTGCTGGCGCCTGACAACCTCAACTCACGCCGGTTGTCGGCCCAGGCCTACCTGGCGCTGGGCCAACCGGCACGGGCGCTGGCGGTGCTGCAGCCATTGATCGGCAGCCGCAACCCGGATGCCGAGGCGCTCACCCTGGCAGCGCAGGCGCGGCTGTTGTCGGGCGACGCAGCGGCGGCGGCAGCATTGTTCGAGCGCGCCGCCAAGATCCGGCCCGACGACCCGAAGATCCGCACTGCGCTGGCGCTGTCGCACTTGCAGCGTGGCCAGGGTGAATCGGCACTGCTGGAGCTGCAGAAAGTGGCCGCCGACGACAGCGGCACCACGGCTGACCTGGCGCTGATCGCCGCGCAGCTGCAGCGCCGCAATATGGATGCGGCGCTCAAGGCCATTGCGGTGCTGGCCAAGAAGCTGCCCGACCAGCCGCTGCCGGCGCATCTGCGTGGCCAGGTGCTGGTGCACAAGCGTGATCTGGCCGGCGCGCGCAGCGCCTTTGACGACGCGCTGGCCAAGGACGCCGGCTACTTTCCGTCGGTGGCCGCGCTGGCCGGGCTGGACATTGCCGACAAGAAGCCCGACGCGGCGCGGGCGCGCTTTGCGGCCTTGGTCACGGCCAACCCGCGCAACGGCCCGGCGCACCTGGCGCTGGCCGAGCTGGACGCCCGCACCGGTGCCGGCCGCGACGCAGTGGCCGCGCGCATCGATGCCGGCATCGAGGCCAACCCCGACGACGCCACGCTGCGCCTGGCGCTGGTGGGCCACCACCTGGAAACTGCCAATGCCAAGGCCGCACTGGCGGCGGCCCAGGCGGCATTGGTCAAGCTGCCAGACCACTTTGAGCTGCTGGGCCGCCTGGGCCAGGCGCAGTTGCTCACCGGTGACACCCAGCAGGCGCTGAACACCTACAACCGCATGGCCACGCTGCAGGCCAAATCACCCACCGGACATCTGGGCATGGCCGAGGCGCAGATGGCCGCCAATGACAACGCCGGCGCCCAGCGCAGCATCAAGCGGGTGCTGGAACTGGAGCCCGACAGCCTGCCGGCGCAGCGCCTGGCCGTGATGCTGGCGCTGCGCCAGAAGCAGCCCGACCAGGCGCTGGCCGTCACCCGGCAAATGCAACAACAGCGCCCGGCGCTGGCGGCGGGCTATCTGCTGGAAGGCGAGGTGCAGATCCTGCAGCAGCGCTGGCCGCAGGCGGTGGCGGCGCTGCGCCAGGCCGTCACCAAGGCCGAGCCGCAGCAGTCGGCGTCACGCCTGCACCATGCGCTGGTCAGTGCCGGCCAGGTGGCCGAGGCCGACGCCATGGCCAGCAGCTGGCAGAAAAGCCATCCCAGGGATTTGCTGTTCCTGTTCTACCTGGGCGATGTGGCACTGGCCAAGAAAGACTTCGCCGCCGCCGAAACCCGCTACCGCGCGCTGCTGCAAGTCAGCCCCGAGCATGCGCTGTCACTGAACAACGTGGCCTGGCTGATGCTGGAGCAGAAGAAGCCCGGTGCGCTGGCCTATGCCGAGCGCGCGGTGAAAGCCTCACCCGACCGGCCGGCGCTGCGCGACACCCTGGCCCAGGCGCTGGCCGCTGAAAACCAGCTGCCGCAGGCCCTGGCGATGCAGAAAAGCGCGCTGGCGCTGCGCCCCGACGACCCCCACCTGCGCCTGAACCTGGCCAAGCTGCATGCCCAGGCCGGCGAGAAGAAGCTGGCCAAGACCGAGTTGGACCGGCTGGCCTTGCTGGGCGACCGCTTCCCGCGCCAGGCCGAAGTGGCGGCGGTGCTCAAGGGGCTCGGTGGCCGTTGATGCAACAAGGAAAGTTCGCAAGCGGACGCCGTGGAACCGGCTTTGCCGGGCCACTGGCGTGTCTTGCAGACCGCGCCAGCCCTGCGGTCCGGCTCTTCGCCAGGCAGACAAGGTCCACTGGACCTTGTCTGTCCGGGCTCAGCCCCCTTGAGGGGGAGCGCCGCAGGCGCTACGGGGGTGGGTCCATCTTGTAGGCCACCACATGGTCGACTTCCAGCCGGATGCCGATGCGCTCACCGATGGCGTGGTTGTGGTGTGACGGCACCAGCGACAACACGCTGCGCCCGCTGTCCAGGCGCAGCGTGTACAGAAACTCGGCACCGCGGAAGGCCTTGGCCAGCACCTCGGCGGTGACGGGGCTCAAGTCGTCATGCACCACGTCGTCGGGGCGCAGCAGCACGTCCACCGCGCAACCGTCGCCGCACAGCTCACCGTGCTCGGTGCAGCGCACGGGCTCGGTGCTGGCCAGCAGGCCCAGCTCCATGTGGATGTGCTGGCCGGGCTGCACCGTGCCTGGCAAGAAGGCACCCTGGCCAACAAAATCGGCCACGAAGCGGTTGGCCGGCCGGTGGTACAGGTCATAGGCGCTGGCCCATTGCTGGATGCGCCCATCGGCCATGACGCCGATCTCGTCGGCAATGGCAAACGCCTCATGTTGGTCATGGGTGACCAGCAAGGCGGTGGTGTCGGCGGCCTTCAGCATGCTGCGCAATTCGGCGCCCAGGCGCTCACGCAGCTCGATGTCGAGGTTGGAGAACGGCTCGTCCAGCAGCAGCAGCCGTGGTGACGGTGCCAGCGCCCGGGCCAGCGCCACGCGCTGCTGCTGGCCGCCCGACAGCTCATGCGGCCAGCGTGCACCGGCACCAGCCAGGCCCACCGTCTCCAGCATCTGCGCCACGCGCTGGTCGGCGTCGGCGCGGCCACGCAGGCCGAAGGCCACGTTGGCCGCCACGCTCAGGTGCGGAAACAGCGCATGGTCCTGGAACACCATGCCGATGCGGCGCTGCTCGGGCGGCACCTGGGCGCGGGCGCTGCCCACCAGCGCACCATCGAGCCGGATTTCGCCGGCGCGCAGCGGCTCGAAGCCGGCCACCGCGCGCAGCACCGTGGTCTTGCCGCAGCCCGACGGGCCCAGCAGGCAGCCCACGGTGCCACGCGGCAGGGCCAGTGAGAAGTTCTCGACCACGCTGCGCCTGCCATACGCCACGGCGATGCGGTCGAGTTGCAGCCAAGGGGTGGCGGTGGGCAGCATGGGGCGCTGATGATAGGGTGCAGCGCCTGCTGCACTGAACCAGCGCCATCCCTGGCTGCTGCCGGATTGTCAGCAGCGCGCAGCAGCCCAGAGCCCGCCAACTTGTCAGCCCACCCCCACGATCTGGCCTTGTCTGCGCTGGCGCGCGCGCCCGCCACGGTTGGCCGCAGCCGGCGCGGCACCTGGCTGCTGGTGCTGGCATTGGCCACCGCCGTGCTGGTGGCGCTGCCGGTGCTGTCGGTGGGCAGCAACCTGTTTGCCAGCAGCCGCAACGGCACCTGGGCGCACCTGGCCGCCACCGTGCTGCCCGGCTACATCGGCACCACGCTGTGGCTGTGCGCCGGCGTGGGCATCGGCGTGGCGCTGCTGGGCGTGGGCGCGGCCTGGCTGGTCACGCGCCATGCATTCCCTGGCCGGGCGGTGTTTGAGTGGGCGCTGGTGCTGCCGCTGGCCATGCCGGCCTATGTGATGGCTTACACCGTCACCGACCTGCTGCAGTACGTGGGCCCGGTGCAAACGGCGCTGCGCCAGGCCTTCGGCTGGCAGCGTGCCGACTACTGGTTTCCTGACATCCGCAGTACCGGCGGTGCGGTGCTGGTGTTCAGCCTGGTGCTGTACCCGTATGTCTATCTGCTGGCGCGCACCGCGTTCCTGGAGCGTGGCGCCGCCACGCTGGAGGTGGCGCGCTCGCTGGGCCTGAGCCCCTGGCAGGGCTTCTTGCGCGTCAGCCTGCCGATGGCGCGCCCGGCCATTGCCGGCGGCGTGGCGCTGGCGCTGATGGAGACGCTGGCCGACTTCGGCACCGTGAGCTACTTTGCCGTGCAGACCTTCACCACCGGCATCTACCGCGCCTGGTTCTCGCTGGGCGACCGGGTGGCGGCGGCGCAATTGGCGCTGGTGCTGCTGGCCTTCGTCAGCGCGGTGCTGCTGTTCGAGCGCTGGCAGCGCGGTGGCCGGCGATTTGCCGAGAGCAGCGCGCGGCGCAACGCCAGCGCCCGCACGCCGCTGGCCGGTGGCCGCGCGCTGCTGGCCTGGTGCGCCTGCGCCGTGCCGCTGGCCGGCGGCTTTGTGCTGCCGGCGGCGCTGCTGCTGAAGATGGCATTGACTGAGGGGGATGCCCAGTTCGGCGCGCGCTTCATCCGCCTGGCCGGCAACAGCGTGCTGCTGTCGGGGCTGACGGCACTGCTGGCGGTGGCGCTGGCGCTGTTGATCGGCTATGCGGCGCGCGTGCACCACGGCCGCGCCATGCGCTGGGCGCACCGGCTGGCGGGGCTGGGCTATGCGCTGCCGGGCTCGGTGATTGCGGTGGGCGTGCTGATCCCGGTGACCCGGCTTGACCATGCGCTGGCGGCGCTGGCGCAACAGCTGTTCGGCATCAACCCCGGCCTGCTGTTGACCGGCGGCATTGCCGCGCTGGTCTATGCCTGCCTGGTGCGCTACCTCACGGCGGCGATGCAGGCGGTGGATTCGGGCCTGGCCAAGATCACCCCCAGCATGGACCTGGCGGCGCGCAGCCTGGGCCACAGCCCGGCGCAGACGCTGCGCCGCGTGCACCTGCCGCTGCTGCGCGGCAGCCTGCTCACGGCCGGGCTGCTGGTGTTCATCGACGGGATGAAAGAGCTGCGGGCCTCGCTGGTGATGCGGCCGTTCAAGGTCGACACGCTGGCCACCCAGGCGTATACGCTGGCGTCAGACGAGCGCCTGGCCGAGGCCTGCACCGCCGCGCTGGCCATCGTGGCCGTGGGCCTGCTGCCGATGCTGGTGATCTGCCGGCAGATATCGCGTGGCCAGGCCGTGTCGTCGAACTGAGCCCACAACCCCACAGAACCCCACAGGAGCCCGTGATGCCCGACCTGCAAGCCGCCTACCCCCGGCCCCGCCACATGCCGCCAGCCGAATGGGCGGCGCGTGTGCAACTGGCGGCGGCCTACCGCATCGTTGACCACCTGGGCTGGACCGAGCTGATCTACAACCACCTGTCGCTGCGCGTGCCCGACAGCCCGGGCCACATCCTGCTGAACCCGTTCGGCCTGCACTACAGCGAGGTGTGCGCGTCCAACCTGGTCAAGGTGGACGCCGATGGCCACACCGTGGGTGACAGCGCCTGGCCGATCAACCCGGCCGGCTTCACCTTCCACGGCGCCATCCACCGCACGCTGCCCGACGCCCATTGCGTGATGCATGTGCATACCACGCCCACCATGGCGGTGTGCTGCCTGGAAGACGGCTTGAGCGACACCAACTTCTATGCCGCGCAACTGTTCGGCAAGGTGGCGTACCACGACTTCGAGGGCATCACCGTGCATGCCGATGAAGGTGCGCGCATCCTGGCCAGTGCTGACGGCAAGCCGGTGCTGCTGTTGCGCAACCACGGGCCGGTGGTGATCGGCTTCAGCCTGGCCATTGCATTCGGGCTGATGTGGCTGCTGCAGCGGGCTTGCGAGGTGCAGATGGCAGCGCAGCCGATGGGCAAGCAACGCGCCATCGCCACGCCGGTGCTGCAGGGCTGCGTGCGTGATTCGCTGCAGTTCAATGCCCAGTTCGGCGCCGGGCAGGATGCCTTCGACGCGATGCAGCGGCTGGTGGACCGCATCGATCCGTCGTACCGCAGCTGAGCAGGGGTTGCCATGACCACCGCATTGCAAGACCTGCTGGCACACCAGATCGCCGCGCGGCATTGCCCGGGCGTGCTGGTGCATGTGGAGCGTGACGGCCAGGTGCTGGCGCGCCATGCGCTGGGCCATGTGCAGCCGCCAAACGATGCCGGCGTTGCAGCGGCCATGCACGACGGCGTGCGCTTTCGAATCGCCTCGCTGACCAAGCCGGTGGTGACGGTGGCGGCGCTGATGCTGGTCGATGAAGGCCGGCTGGCGCTGGACACGGCTGTGGGCGATGTGTTGCCCGCGCTGGCCGGCATGCGCATGGCCGATGGGCAAGCAACGCGCCATCGCCACGCCGGTGCTGCAGGGCTGCGTGCGTGATTCGCTGCAGTTCAATGCCCAGTTC
>JANNMP010000012.1:0-3477 GCA_031398015.1 Burkholderiaceae bacterium | reverse complement strand
GGAAGACCGCCTGGAGCGTCAGTACCAGCTGCGCAGCGACCGCACCTGAAGGCTGTCAGAGGCGCACGGGTATGCCGCGTTCGGCCATGCGGGCCTTGGCCTGCGCCACGGTGAACTCGCCGTAATGGAAGATGCTGGCGGCCAGCACGGCGTCGGCGCCGCCTTGCTGTATGCCATCGGCCAGGTGGTCGAGCGTGCCCACGCCGCCCGAGGCGATCACCGGCACTGGCACAGCGTCGCTCACCGCGCGGGTGAGGGCCAGATCAAAGCCGCGCTTGGTGCCGTCACGGTCCATGCTGGTCAGCAGGATTTCTCCGGCGCCAAGTTCGGCCATCTGGCATGCCCAGGCCAGCGCGTCCAGGCCGGTGTTCTGGCGGCCGCCGTGGCTGTAGACGTCCCAGCCCGCACCGCGTGCGGCCAGGTCATCGCCGCAGCGCTGTTTGGCGTCGATGGCCACCACGATGCACTGGGCGCCGTACTTGGCCGAGGCCTGCTGGATGACAGCCGGGTTGGCGATGGCCGCCGAGTTGAAGCTCACCTTGTCGGCGCCGGCGTTGAGCAATCGGCGCACATCGGCCACGCTGCGCACACCACCGCCCACGGTGAGCGGGATGAACACCTGCGAGGCCACGGCCTCGATGATGTGCAGGATCAGGTCACGGCCGTCGCTGGTGGCGGTGATGTCGAGAAAGGTGAGCTCATCGGCGCCCTGGTCGTTGTAGCGGGCGGCGATTTCCACCGGGTCACCGGCGTCGCGCAGTTCAACGAAGTTGACACCCTTGACGACCCGGCCGCCGGTCACGTCGAGGCACGGGATGATGCGTTTGGCGAGCATGTTGCGGATTATCCGGCCGCAAAAAAGCCCCGCACTGCGGGGCTCGGCACCGACGTGAAGCAGGTCAGGCGGCCGGCCGGCGGCGGCGTGCAAGCAGGCCCACCGCACCCAACCCGGCCAGCATCAGCGCGTAGGTGGTGGGCTCGGGAACAGCCGAGGTGACAAACATCAACTGGCCGCGAACGGCACCGCCCGGATGCGCGGCGGTGTGCACATTCACGTACCACGACGCCGCATTGGCTTGCGTGATCGACGCTGCGTCAGGATCCACCAAGCTGCCAAACAACTGCCCGCTGAAATTGATCTTGACATCGCCGTTGACGCCCGCAGCGCCCTGGTGGATGTGCGCCCCCGCCGCCGGCCCGATGTTGTTGGCCAGGATCGCCCAGGTGACGGTGTTGGTCGGCACGTCGATGGTGACGGTGGCGATGCCGAAGCCGTCCGGGTCGCCGATGTTCGGCGCCACTTCGTTGCTGCCGTACAGCGTGGCAACGAAGGTATTGATCACTGCATGGGCCGGTGCAGCTGCCGCCATTGCCACGACGGCCAAACCCAACAAACTCTTGCGCATCAGATTCTTTCGGTTGTTTCACACACTCTCTGACTGTGGCGCGGGCTCACCGACAAAGCAGCCCCCTAATTGCGGGGGGCAAACCCTTATGCCGCCTGGGCCAGCCCGTCGGCGTGGCGCTGCGCTGCAGCAAAGTCAAGCGCACCGCTGTAGATGCTGCGACCGCAGATCACCCCTTCAACACCGTCGGCCTGCACCGCGCACAGGGCGTCGATGTCGGCCATGCCGCTCAGGCCGCCCGAGGCGATCACCGGGATGCTGAGCGCCTGCGCCAATTTGACGGTGGCCTCGATGTTGATGCCGGTGAGCATGCCGTCGCGGCCGATGTCGGTGTAGATCACGCCTTCGATGCCGTAGTCCTCGAACTTCTTGGCCAGGTCGATGACTTCATGGCCGGTGAGCTTGCTCCAGCCGTCGGTGGCCACCTTGCCGTCCTTGGCGTCCAGCCCCACGATGATGTGGCCGCCAAACGCGCTGCAGGCGTCTTTCAAGAAGCCCGGGCTCTTGACCGCCGCCGTGCCGATGATGATGTAGCTGATGCCGTCGTCCAGATAACGCTCGATGGTGTCGAGGTCTCGGATGCCACCGCCCAGTTGCACCGGAATCTGGTCACCCACCTCGCGCAGGATGGCCTTGATCGCAGGCTCGTTGACCGGCTTGCCGGCAAAGGCGCCGTTCAAATCCACCAAGTGCAAACGCCGGGCGCCTGCGTCCAGCCAGCGGCGCGCCATGGCGGCCGGGTTCTCACCGAAGGTGGTGGAGACATTCATGTCGCCTTTTTCAAGGCGCACGCAATGGCCGTCCTTCAGGTCGATGGCAGGGATCAGCAGCATGGCCGAGGGCAACGGTGGGGTTGGAGCGGATGGGGCTCAGGGCGTCCAGGCGAGGAAGTTGCGGTACAGGGCCAAGCCCTGGTCGGCGCTTTTCTCGGGGTGGAACTGGGTGGCAAAAATGTTATCCCGCGCCACTGCGCAGGTAAAGCGCCCGCCGTAGTCGGCCCAGGCAGCGCTGTGGCGTGGGTCTGACGGTGCGGCGTAATAGCTGTGCACAAAGTAGAACCAGCTGCCGTCGGCAATGCCTTGCCACAGCGGGTGTGCCTTGACGGTGTGGGCCTGCGTGAAGACCTGGTTCCAACCCATCTGCGGCACCTTGAAGCGGCTGCCGTCGCCCTGCAGGCGGCCGGCCAGCGCAAAGCGCAACACCCGCCCGGGCACCAGGCCCAGACCAGGTGTGTCCTGCTCGTCGCTGTGGTCCAGCAGCATCTGCATGCCAACACACACGCCCAGCAGCGGCTTGCTTGCAGCGGCTTCGAGCACTGCGTCTTTCAAGCCCGAGGCATGCAGCTCCTGCATGCAGTCACGCATCGCGCCCTGGCCGGGCAGCACCACACGCTCGGCGGCACGCACCTGCTCGGGCCGCTGGGTGATCACGACCTCGCAGTCCGACCCCGCCGCCACATGTTGCACCGCCTGCGACACCGAGCGCAGGTTGCCCATGCCGTAGTCCACCACCGCCACCGTGCGGGCCATGGTCAGCGCCCGCCCGGCCGCCCAAAGGGCGCTGAGCCCGCATGGGGGGCAGCGAACGACGTGAGCGTGGGGGCAGGCATCAAAGCGAGCCTTTGGTCGACGGGATCACGCCCACCGAGCGTGCATCAGGCGCCAGCGCCATGCGCAGCGCACGGCCAAAGGCCTTGAACTCGGTTTCGGCCTGGTGGTGGGCGTTGACGCCCTTCAGGTTGTCGATGTGCAGGCTGCACAGCGCATGATTGACAAAGCCCTGGAAGAACTCATAAACAAGCTGGGTGTCGAGCGTGCCGACCATGCCGGCGGTGAACGGGATGTGCTGGTGCAGCCCCGGGCGGCCGGAGAAATCAACCACCACCCGCGACAGTGCCTCGTCCAGCGGCACATAGCTGTGGCCGTAGCGTGTGATGCCACGCTTG
Organism: Burkholderiaceae bacterium; assembly: GCA_031398015.1. GTDB lineage: Bacteria > Pseudomonadota > Gammaproteobacteria > Burkholderiales > Burkholderiaceae_C > Pseudaquabacterium. The sequence goes on along the minus strand of JANNMP010000012.1, from coordinate 126 downwards.
TCGCCCACCGCTTGTGCCACCGCCTGGCCCAATGTGATGCCGACGTCTTCGACCGTGTGGTGGCCGTCGATGTGCAGGTCGCCCTGGCAGTCGATGTGCAGGTCGATCAGGCCATGGCGGGCCACC
>JANNMP010000775.1:0-2389 GCA_031398015.1 Burkholderiaceae bacterium | reverse complement strand
TGCCCAACGCGGTCTACGTGCAAGTGCACAACAACGGCCGCGACCCGGCCACCGCCGTGCTGCTGCACCTGTACTTCCGCGCCTCGCCGATCGCCGCGCCCATCGGCGCGCCGCCGGGCGTGGCCATCCCGCCGCACGGCGTCGGGCCCGATCTGGGGCCGGTGGCCGACTTCTACAACCCGCCTGGCTTCGACCCCACCGGCGGTGGCGACCCGGTGGCCGGCACCCGCTGGACCCGTGTGGGCCCGGCGCGCCCCATCGCCAGCATCCAGCCCGGCAGCCCGGTGGTGCAGCGCTTCGACTGGACCGTGCCCAGCGCGCTGGCCGGCGGCAATGTGGCCTTGCTGGCGCTGGTGGCACCGGCGGCAGGCCAGGGCGTGCTGCCAGCCGCGCCGCTGGCCGGGCCTGGCATCGACACCTTCATCCCCGCCGAGCGGCGCGCCGCGCTGCGCATCCTGGCGGTGGGGCCGTTGCCGCTGGCCGATGTGTTCATCCGCGCGGCGGTCGATGACGACGGCCTGGCGCTGGGGGCGTCGGCCTCGGCGCTGCGCTCGCCAGACATCATCGCGGTGGCCAATGCGCCCACCGTGGCCGGTGGTGCCGAAGTGGCCTTCCGCGACCGTCTCGACCCCCGGCCGCAGGACCGTCTGACCCGGCCCGGCACCAACCATCTGTTCGTGCGGGTGCACAACCGCAGCGTGGCCACGGTGAAGGCCGAGGTCGAGCTGTTTGCCGTCAAGCTGCACGCCGACCTGCGGCCCGATTTCCTGTTTGCCAACTGGATTCGCATCAGCCCCACGCCGCCGGCCAAGCTGGAGATCGACGTGCCCGCGCGCAGCCACCTGCTGGCCACCCAGACCTGGGACGTGCCCGACCCGGCGCCGGGCGACACGAGTTACATCCTGGTGGCGCTGGTGCACAGCGCTGACCTGCAAGACCCGGCGCCGGCCGTGCCTGTGTTTGCCGATGAGGCCGCGTTCTGGGCCTTTTTGCGCCGCAGCCATGGCAGTGACAACGTGGCCGCGCGCGCGCTGCGCGTGCGCTGAAGGCATTGACCATGGCCCGCACAACCTCCGCCAACCCGGCCACCCCCCCTTGCCTGCACCCGGTGCCTGAAGGTGTGGCCTCGCCCGACGGCCGCTGGCTGTTCGTGCCCGCGCCGCAGGGCGGGCTGGATTCGGTGGCCACGGCCAGCGGTGAACTGCGCTGGCACCGCGACGACGCCGCCCTGGCGTTGTTGACCGATGCCAAGCGCGTGCTGGTGCTGGCGCCGATGGCAGCACCGGTTGACGGCCGCTGGCAGCTGCAGTGGCGCAGCGCTGACACCGGTGCGCCGCTGGCCGCCGCTGGCCCCGCAGCGCTGCTGGCGCCGCTGCAGGGCGCAGTGGGCAACTGGGCGGTCAGTGCCAGCCATTTCGAGGGCGGGCAGGGTGGCCGCTTGTGGCTGGCCTGGTCGGCCAGGCAGTTTGTTGCCGGCAAGCCCACGGTCGCCCATGGCGTGCTCATGCTGGACCCGGCGCAACTGGACCAGCCAGCCACCGCTGCCACCTGGCCCCAACCACCGGCCTGGCCAGGCGGCGTTGACGACAGCCCGTTCGCCGATGCCGGTGTACCGCTGCCACCTTGGGCGGTGCAGCAACAGGTTGTGGCCTTGTCGGTGCGCACTGCCGCCAGCCCTGGCCACCGTGTTCTGGTGTTGCTGCGCGCGGCCACGGGTGAACCAGCCGCCGCCAGCGTGCTGGTCGACCCGCTGCCCCAGCCCGGCTGGCTGCAGGCACTGGCCTCGCCCGACCCGGGTTTGGTCACGCTGCTGCACACCCAGCCTGGCGGCACATCGTCGTGGCGGCTGTTCGCTGCGCCCGACGGCCAGCCGGTGGCCAGCCTGCCGGCCGACGACGGCTTGCTGCTGCCGTTCTGCCGGGTCGGCAGTGTGCTGCTGGCGCGCGAACTGGGCAGCCTGGCCAACCGGCGTGCCCGGCCTGGCCGGCAATTGCACGCCTGGCAACTCGATGCCTCGACGTCGCAGCTTGTGCCGCTGTGGCAGCGCGCGCTGCCCACCCAATCGCCGTTGACGCTGGGCTGACGGGCAGACCGACATGACCGCTGAAACCGCCTTCCTCGACGCCCTGGCCAGCCGCCTGGCCGCAGCCGGCCTGCAGCCCGCGCCGGCCCTGGTGGGCGCTGGGTTGCCGGTGGCCGCTGCCGAGCTGCCGGCGCTGGTGTTGTCGCTCGACGACCTGCGCCGCCAGGGCGCCGGCCTGGGTGAACGCGCCAGCCTGATCACCGGTGCGCTGCCGGTGGCTGCGCGCATCGACCTGGCCAACCCGGTGCTGCCCGAAGAGCCCACGTTCAACCTGCTCAGCGCCGACCGCCTGAGCCTGGTGCTGCC
>JANNMP010000750.1:0-2398 GCA_031398015.1 Burkholderiaceae bacterium | reverse complement strand
GATCAGGCTGACCAGGCAGCTGTGCCGCCGGGTTTGCGTCAGCACACCCTTGCGCGCATCGATCAGGATCACCGCCACGTCGGCAGTGGACGCGCCGGTGACCATGTTGCGGGTGTACTGCTCGTGGCCCGGTGTGTCGGCGACGATGAACTTGCGCCGCTCGGTGCTGAAGTAGCGGTAGGCCACGTCAATGGTGATGCCCTGCTCACGCTCAGCGGCCAGGCCGTCGACCAGCAGGGCGAAGTCGATGTCGCCACCCTGGGTGCCCCATTTCTTGCTGTCGGCCTCGATGGCGGCCAACTGGTCCTCGAACAACATCTTGGCGTCGTACAGCAGGCGGCCGATCAAGGTGCTCTTGCCGTCGTCCACGCTGCCGCAAGTGATGAAGCGCAGCAGGCTCTTGTGCTGGTGCTGCTGCAAGTAGGCGCCGATGTCGGTGGCGATCAGGTTGGAGACGTGGCTCATCAGAAATAGCCTTCCTGCTTCTTCTTCTCCATCGACGCGCTCTGGTCGTGGTCGATCATGCGGCCCTGGCGCTCGCTGGTGGTGGCCAGCAGCATCTCCTGGATGATCGCCGGCAGGGTGTCGGCATCACTCTCAATGGCGCCACTCAGCGGGTAGCAGCCCAGCGTGCGAAAGCGCACCTTGCGCTGCACCGGCACCTCGCCGGGGGCCAGCCGGAACCGCTCGTCATCGACCATCAGCAGGGTTCCATTGCGCTCGACCACCGGCCGCAGTGCGGCAAAGTACAGCGGCACGATGGGGATGTTCTCCAGATGGATGTACTGCCAGATGTCGAGCTCGGTCCAGTTGCTGATGGGGAACACACGGATCGATTCACCCGGGTGCTTGCGGGCGTTGTACAGGCTCCACAGCTCAGGCCGCTGGGCCTTCGGGTCCCAGCGGTGTTGGTTGCTGCGAAAGCTGAACAGCCGTTCCTTGGCGCGGCTCTTTTCCTCGTCGCGCCGGGCGCCGCCAAAGGCAGCGTCAAAGCCGTGGTGGTCCAGCGCCTGCTTCAGGCCCTGCGTCTTCCACATGTCGGTGTGCACCTGGCTGCCGTGGTCAAACGGGTTGATGCCCAGCGCCTTCGCCTCGGGGTTGTGCCACACCAGCAACTGCATGCCCATCTCGGCGGCCATGCGCTCACGCATCGCGTACATGGCGCGGAACTTCCAGGTGGTGTCCACATGCAGCAGCGGGAAGGGCGGCGGCGCGGGGTAGAACGCCTTTTTCGCCAGGTGCAGCATGGTGGCCGAGTCCTTGCCGATCGAGTACAGCATCACCGGCTTCTCGCACTCGGCCACCACCTCGCGCAGGATGTGGATGCTCTCGGCTTCCAGGCGTTGCAGATGGGTCAGTGTCATGGGCGGTGGCGGCGGCGCGCTGGCGTCGGGGAAAATCGCAGGACGTTACCTTCAAAGGACACCGATGGCACAGGCGGCCGCCCCCGGCAAGGGCATGAACAGTGCTGTATGGCTCGAAACCCTGGACTGCACCGCCATGCTGGCCGCGCTGGCCAACCTGGCACGCGAAGCGGGCGACTTGGTGATGGCCATCTACGCCACCGACTTCGCGGTGCGTGGCAAGGGCGACGCCTCACCGGTGACCGAGGCCGATGAGCAGGCCGAGGCGCTGATCCTTGCCGGCCTGGCCCAGCTGGCGCCGGGCATTGCGGTGGTGGCCGAAGAAGCGGTGGCCGCTGGCCGCACGCCCGGTGTGCAAGGTGGCTGCTTCTGGCTGGTCGATCCGCTGGACGGCACACGTGAGTTCGTCAGCCGCAACGGCGAATTCACCGTCAACATCGCCCTCATTGCCGACGGCGCGCCGGTGCTGGGCGTGGTGCTGGCGCCGGCCGTGGGCGGGCCCGGCGGCAGGTTGTTTGCCGGTGCTGCTGGCCATGGCGCCTGGGTTGAGGACGCGCTGGGCCGGCGGCCGATCCACTGCCGCGCCGTGCCGGCTGAAGGCTTGACCGTGGTGGCCAGCCGCTCGCACGGCGACGCAGCGGCGCTGGATGCTTTCCTCGCCGGCCGCCGCGTGGCGCGTCTGGCCAGTGCCGGCTCATCGCTCAAGCTGTGCCTGCTGGCCGAAGGCGCGGCCGACCTCTACCCACGCCACGGCCGCACCATGGAATGGGACATCGCCGCCGGCCATGCTGTGCTGGCGGCGGCCGGCGGCCAGGTGTGGCTGATCGATGGCAGCCAGCCGCTGGGCTATGGCAAACCGCGCTTCGAGAACCCGTTTTTCGTGGCCACCGGGCTGACGGCGCCAGCCGCGCCGGCGTGACGCTGTGCCACCGGCCATCCGTGCCAGGTGGCACACCCTGGGCCGGTGAGCAGCCAACCCTGGCAGGGAAAATTGGTGGCTGCTCACGCCAAGGCCGTGCATGTCAGACACCCCC
>JANNMP010000727.1:0-2303 GCA_031398015.1 Burkholderiaceae bacterium | reverse complement strand
GGTGTACCACTTGTGGCCGTTGACGATGTACGCGTCACCATCGCGCACGATCGATGATTCGATGTTGGTGGCGTCACTCGATGCCACCTTGGGCTCGGTCATCGCAAAGCAGCTGCGGATGTCGCCGGCCAGCAGCGGTTGCAGCCAGCGCTGCTGGTGCTCGGCCGTGCCGTAGCGGGCCAGCACTTCCATGTTGCCGGTGTCGGGCGCCGAGCAATTGAAGACCTCGGGCGCCAGAAAGCTGCGGCCCATGATTTCGCACAGCGGCGCGTAGTCCAGGTTGCTCAGGCCGGCGCCGTGCTCACTTTCCGGCAGAAACAGGTTCCACAGCCCGGCGGCACGCGCCTTGGGCTTGAGCTCGTCCATGATCGGATGCACCTTCCACGGCCCCAGGCTCTCGGCCTCTTCGGCGTGGCGCGCCTCGTTGGGGTAGATGTGGGCGTCCATGAAATCGCGCAGGCGCGATTGCAGGGCCTGCACCTTGGGGCTGGGGTCGAATGGCATGGGTTGCGTCCTTTCGTTGGGGTTGGGCGGGGCCGGGGCTTGCAGCGGTCAGCCCAGTTGCAGCCACACCCGCCCAGCGTGCAAGCGCACCGGATAACACCTGATCGGCGCGTCCGCCGGGCCGCAGGTGGGCACACCGTTGCGGATGTCGAAGCGGCCCTGGTGCAGCGGGCATTCGATCTCATGGTCCAGCAGAAAGCCTTCACACAGCCGCGCATGGCCATGGCTGCAGACATTGCTGGTGGCGTAGACGGCGCCAGCCACGCTGTACAGCGCAATCTCGCCATGCGGCCCGGGCACGGCGGTGATGTCGTCGGCCACCAGCGCGTCGGCGGCCAGCATGTCGGTCCAGCTTGGGTCGGTGGTGGTCATCAGATCGGGTAGATGATGGCGTTGGGGATCATTTCGCTGTCAAACACACACAGGCGTTCGGCGAACTTCAGGCCCTGCGGCGTGCGCACCACCACGTCCAGATAACGCCCGACGTTGAACACCGTGCTGGGGCCGTCGGGTTTGGTGCGGAACACCGCGTAGTTGGTCTCGCAGCGCAGGCGCCAGGTGTTGCCAGCGTCTTCACCGATGTCATCACCGGCCACCCCCAGCACACGCGGCAGGCCCAGCACATGGCGCTGGTAGTACGGGTCGTGGAACAGGGTTTCCTGGATGCCATAGACGCGGTCTTTCAGCATGCCCTGGCTCTCGAAGCGCAAGGTGGCCAGCGGCAGGCCACGTGCATGGTTCTCGCGCGGCTGCAGGGTGTACAGGCAGGGGTCGGTGAAAAAGCCGGGCCACAAATCCCAATCACCGCTGTCCACCGCAGCGGCGTAGTCAGCCTGCAATTGCAGCAGCGCCTGCCAGGTGGGGAAATCCAGCCCCTCGGCCGACGGGTACGTCGGCCGATCCCCCGAGGGGATGGCGTGCCGGCTTGGGAGCGGCCCGGCGCTAGGCCCGCTCCCTGCGAACAGCGTCTGGTCTGTCATTCGGGCGCCTCCATCACGGCACGCCAGTAGCGGTACATGCCGCGGATCAGCGTCTCGGTGACCATGTGGTCGGTGTTGCCCACGCCTTCGCCCCCCAGCAGCGCCAGGCTGTGGCCATCGGGCTTGCTGGCGTAGGCCTGCTGGCTGAACTCGATCACCTCGCCATCGTCGGCCGATACAAAGCCCGCCGGGCCGAACAGGTTGGCCTGGCGCAGCCGGCGCTGGGTCATCGCGGGTGTGTCGTCGGCAAAGCCGAAATGCGTCCAGACGAAGTTGAACGCGCCATGGCCGTCGGGCTGGATGTGGCGGGTCGACACGCTGTTGACCTGCTGCTGGAAGATCACGCTCGGGAACAGCGTGGTCATCACCGCCGTGGGCCCGCCCCACCAGGGCTCGGGCACGATGTCGAGGAAGCGGTCGTCATGCAGCGCCATTGCGGCCTTGAAGCTGCTGACTTGCGTGACACCCGCTGCCGCACCCGCTGCCGCACCCGCCGCACCCCGGGTGGAGACCATGGCCGCATGGCGGTGGTGGCGGTCCATCACCAGTTGTGCCGGGTTGTCGGCGCGCCACAGGCCAAAGGTGATGAACCAGGTGTGCAGCAGGCCGGGGTGGTACGGGTCTTTGATGTTCTCCTGCATCAGCTTCCAGTTGCCGGGGATGCGCTGGCGGTTGTAGCCCAGCAGGGTCAGCGCTCGGCCGTTGAACAGGCGGTCGAAGTAGCCCAGGATGTCAGGGCCCATGAAGTCTTCCAGGCTTTCGATGCCGTGGTCGAAGCTGGCAAACACCACGCCGCCACGGCAGGCCACACGCAGCTTG
>JANNMP010000716.1:0-1939 GCA_031398015.1 Burkholderiaceae bacterium | reverse complement strand
CTTTGCCCGCCGCGCGCTGGCCGACCCCGGCTTTGAAGCGATTGCCCGCCCGGTGAGCCGCGCGTATCTGCAGAACGAAGGCCTGGGCGCGCCATTCATCGACTACGTGGCGTCGACCTGGAAGAACTTTGTGGTGGATTGAGTGGAGCGCCCCCGCAGTACCGCAGCCACCACCGCAGCCACCACCGCAGCGCGGCCACCGCCCGGCCGGCCAGACCTGCCTGGCCAGGTGGTGCTGGTGCTGCAAGGCGGCGGCGCACTTGGCGCCTACCAGTGGGGCGTGTACCAGGCCCTGCACGCGGCCGGCATCGAGCCCGACTGGGTGATCGGCACCTCGATCGGCGCGATCAATGCCGCGCTGATCGCCGGCAACCCGGCGGCGCTGCGGGCCGAGCGTTTGTGCGCGTTCTGGCAAGGCGTGCAGCAACGCGCCGGTGCGGCGCAGGCCAGGCCCGGCAACCCCTGGAGCCGCGTCTGGGCCAACCTGGCCACCACCACCCAGGGCATCCCGGGCTTCTTCAGGCCCAACCTGCTGTCCTGGGCCGGGCCGCTGGCCGAAGTGGGCATCGAGCGAGCCGCCTGGTACGACACCAGCCCGCTGCGCGCCACGCTGGCTGAGCTGACCAACCCCGCCGGCCTGGCCGCCCAGGGCATGCGGCTGACGGTGGGCGCGGTCAACGCCCGCAGCGGCACGATGCGCTACTTCGACAGCCGCGACGAGCCGTTGGGGCTGGACCACATCCTGGCCTCGGGCGCACTGCCGCCGGCCTTTGGCGCGGTGCGCATCGGCGGTGAGCCGTACTGGGACGGCGGCATCTACTCGAACACGCCGATCGAGGCGGTGCTGGACGACCGGCCACGGCGCAGTTCACTGATCTTTGCTGTCAACCTGTGGCATCCGGCCGGGCCCGAGCCCACGTCGATCTGGCAGGTGGGCAGCCGGCAGAAGGACATCCAGTACGCCAGCCGGGCCGACAGCCACCTGGCCCGGCAGGCGCAAATCCACCGCCTGCGCCATGTGATCCGTGAACTCAGCGCGCACCTGCCGGCACAGGCACGGGCCCGCGCGCGGGTTCAGGCGCTGGCGGCCTGGGGTTGTGGCACCACCATGCATGTGGCGCACCTGGTGGCGCCGCGCCTGGACGATGACGACAGCACCAAGGACATCGACTTCAGCCCCGCCGGCATGCAGGCGCGTTACACCGCCGGCCTGGCAGACGCACAAGCCATGCTGGCACGCGCGCCGTGGACAGCGGCGGTGGACCCGCTTGATGGGGTGGTGCAGCACCGATGAACCTTGTACAGCAGGTGCAACCGCTGGTGCTGCTATCGGACACACCGGTCCGTATCGGCGACAGCCGGGCGATTGAAACCGGGCGATACACGGCGAAGCCCTGAAGAATCAATGACTTGTATCGCCTGCAGGTGGCATGACATTGGCCTTGCAAACGGCACCACCGGGAGCGCTCGCCTTGGCCTGGTGCAAAAGAGTGAAGCAACTATCCAAAGCAAGATAACTTTGGGTAAATGGCCGGGCACCGGGCATGGCTGCGCAAGGACAGACCAACGCAAAACGCCCAAGGGGCCCGCACAGGCGACAGCCTTGGCACTTCGCGCTGCAAGCCCATGCCGGTCATTCGACCGTCACTGACTTGGCCAAATTTCGGGGCTTGTGGTGGCCGCCCGGCGCAACGCGCCTTCACATCGCTGCGCGATGTGAGCGTCCCCCACAAACCGAGCAACCTGGCGCGCCTGCGGCGCTGGCGCTGCGCGCCACAAGCCCATGACGGTCATTCGACCGTCACGGACTTGGCCAAAGTCCGGGGCTCGTCGTGGCCGCCCGGCGCAACGCGCCTTCACAACGCTGCGCGATGAGAGCGTCCCCCACAAACCGAGCAACCTGGCGCGCCTGCGGCGCTGGCGCTGCGCGCCACAAGCC
>JANNMP010000706.1:0-2739 GCA_031398015.1 Burkholderiaceae bacterium | reverse complement strand
CGCCAGCCGCAGCGTGCCACGGCGGCATGCGCCGGCAAGCATTGCGCAGCAGCACGACTGCAAGGTCGAGGTTGTGGGGCCGGGCGGGGCTTGGCACGCGAGGCGCGGCGGCAACCGCACGCACAGCACGCTGCCCCGTCGTGTGTTCGCGTGCCAAGCCCCGCACGGCCCCACGGCCTCGGACTTGCCGCCACGATCGCGGCATGCAGGCATCCGGCGGCGGCGGCTGGCGTGCCGCAGACGAACGCTGTTTCGCCGCGAACGCCGGGTGCCGCCAGACGCCTGGAATGCTCAGACGGTGTTGCTTGGCCACTCGGCCTGGCCCACTTCGGGGCCTTTGGGGGGCTGGACGCGACGCAGCAGGTTGGGGGCTGCTCAGAACCGGTGGCGCACCCCAAGGGCGTAGCTCTTGCCGGCCTTGAGGCCGTCGAGCTTGTCGTTCATCAGCACCGCGTACAGGTCGGTGCGCTTGGAGATCTGGTAGTCGTAGCCGGCGCTGATGGTCTTGCGGTCAGCGCCCGCGTCGGGGCTGGTCTTGCCCCACTGCAGCAGCAGTTTGCCCAGCGGCACCACGGCCCACTCGCCACCCAGGCCGATGACCTTGGTGGTGTTGTTGATCGTCTTGTTGTCGATGCTGCCGACCTGCGCATACAGCTTGAACGGCGCAGCGCTGAACGAGCCGCCCAGCTGCCAGCTGGTGGTGTCGGGGTTGAACGCGCCCGAGCCTTTCTCCACTTTCTGCCATGCAAAACCAGCGCCGAAGGGGCCGCCAACGTACAGCGCGCTCAAGCCCAGGTTGCGGCCGCCGTTGCCCTCACCCAGCGCGGCATGGGCGGTCAAGCTCAGGCCGCCGAATTTCGGGCTGCTGTACTTGGCCGAATCGCTCCAGCCGGTGTCGCCCGACACCTGGAAGTTGGTGCCGCTGGTGAAGGTCTGGCGGATGGCGGGCGAGAAGCCGAATGAATCGCCGAAGGCATTGAACAGCAGCGTGTTGACAAACAGCGATGTGGTGTTGCGGCCCAGGGTGAGCGTGCCGGCACCGCTGGTCAGGCCGACATAGGCATTGCGGGCCCAGAAGGCGTCAGCGTCGAAGCGGCCAGCAGCACCGGTGTCGGCGCGCAGAAAGTGATCGATCGAGAACACCGCGCTCATGCCGCCGCCCAGGTCTTCGGCGCCCTTGAAGCCGATGAAGCTGGTGGTCATGTTGCCGCTGTTGACGTTCTTGCTGGACGCGCCACCAGGCGCCTGGCTCTGGCCGACCGACATGTCGAGCAGGCCGAAAATCGTCACCGATGCCTGCGCCTGCGCGCTGGTGGCGCCCAGCGCGGCGGCCAAGGTGGCGGCGGCCAGCACTGTAGAACGCGTGGACAGTGGAAGACAGAACATCGCAACTCCAGTTGTTTTGAGATTTGAAATCAAGAGGTTAGCAAAGCCCGCGCCACAACCGGGGCAGCGGTGTGGGCGACGCGCAACAGCAGGCGTGTGCGTCAACCCGGGGGCTGGCCGCACCAGGGCAGGGCCGGTGGCAACGACATGCGCGACGCGCGCTTGGCGGCGCCAGGCAATGCCGGGTTGGGGATGCGCTTTCGCCAACTGGCGGCTGAGGCGGCCATCGCCAACCTGAAGAGCAGCCTGGGCCTGCTGGCCCAGCGTGGTGCCAAGAACGTGCCGGTGTGCAACCTGCCCGACATGGGCAACACGCCCGAGGCGGTGGGGCTGGGCCAGGTGGCCGCGTTCAGCGACGCCACCAACTGCTTCAACCTGCTGGTCCGTGCTGTGGGCGCTGTTCCTGTCGGCCGTGGTGTACCGCCGGCTCACGGGCCAGCAGTTCCTCAAGGCCGCCGCCAAGGCGGTGAAGACCACCGGCACCGTGCTGCTGCTGATCGGCATCAGCGCGATGTTCGGCTGCCTGATCGGGCTGTACGGCGTGGCCGAAGCCACCGGCAAGCTGTTGTCGCAGATGAGCACCACGCCCTGGGTGATCTTCCTCAGCGTCAACCTGATCCTGTTCGTGCTGGGCACGTTTCTGGACATGGCGGCCACCATCCTGATCTGCACGCCGATCTTTCTGCCGATCTGCCAGCAATACGGCATGGCCACCGAGCAGTTCGGCATCGTGATGCTGCTGAACTGCGCGCTGGTGCTGAACACGCCCCCGGTGGGCACCACCCAGTTCGTGGGCTGCACCATCGGCGAGATTTCGGTGGGCGAGGTGATGAAAACCATCTGGCCGTTCTACGGCGCCTTGATCGCCGCGCTGATGCTGGTGACCTACGTGCCGGGCTTTGCGATGTGGCTGCCCAACCTGGTGCTGAAATAGCGCCATGCCCTGGCCCGACCATGCCCGGCCCGACGACGGCCCGCACATCACGCCAATGGCCTGGCGCGTGACCGGCAGGGCCGGCTGCTGGCCTGTGAGCACCTGACGCGCCGGGTGACGCGCACCGAGCCCGATGGCAGCATCAGCGTGCTGGCCGACAGCTTTGACGGCAAGCGCCTGAATTCACCCAACGACATCGTCTGCCAGCGCAACGGTGACATCTGGTTCACCGACCCGAGCTTCGGCATCCAGGGCTGGTGGGAGGGCGCGCCGGCGTTGCAGGAACGGCCGCACGCGGTCTACCGCATTGACGCAGGCAGCGGCCAACTGCACTGCGTGATCGACGACCTGAATGGCCCCAACGGCCTGGCCTTCGCCCCCGACGAGGCCGTGCTGTACGTGGTGGAAAGCCGCGCCAC
>JANNMP010000700.1:0-3997 GCA_031398015.1 Burkholderiaceae bacterium | reverse complement strand
GGCCGCCTCAGGTGCGCCACACCCGGGGCGGGTTGGCGGCCAGCCCCCAGTGCAATTGCCGCCAGGCTGCCCGCACCGCCTGCAGCAGGGCCATCACCGGCTCCACCCGGTGGCCGAGTGCGCGCAGCACCAGCAGGCGGGGGTGCGGCGCGCTGATGCCGGCGGTGGTGGGCAGGGCGCTGGCGGCGATCAGCGCACGGGCGGTGTCGGTCAGCGCCTCGGTGCGGCAACGGTCAAGCTGCGCCGGGCTGTCGCCATGGGCAACGGCGCCGTCGGCCAGCCACAGCGTGGCCAGCACCGTGTGCCCGGCCAGGCCCAGCGGGCTGCTCAGCAGCAGGCTGTCATGGCCATCAAACACTCCACGCTCCAGCCACAGGCCGGGCAGCTGGATCTGCTGCACAAAGCGGCCGGAGTCGAATGGTGCCTGTGCTGCCGGCAGGCCCAGGGCCAGCACGTCCCAGCCCAGCATCTGCCCGCCCGGCGCGAGGTCGAAGTGCAGGCTGTTCTGCACCTGGCAGCCACGGTGGGCAATGCTCTCCAGCGGCAGCCATTCCAGCCGCGCGCCCGGCCCCACGCTGGCCTGCACTTGCTGCTGCGCCAGCGGCCCGTCGCTGCGGTAGAAGCGGGTGGCGCCGGGTGTGGTGATCACGGCGTGGCTGCCATCGGCCAGCGTGGCATCGAGCGCCAGCACGTCACCCGCCACCACGCCACCAGGCGGGTGCACCAGCACATGGTGGCAGATGGCCTCGCCTTCGGGGTACAGGCGCTGCAGCACACGCAGCGGGCCGTGGTGGCGGTCAAATGCGGTGGTGCGTGCGCCGTCGCGGCGGTAATGCAATTGCAGGTGGCCGTGCCAGCCCATGGTGGTGTGGGTGCGCGGCGTGGCCGCTTCGCCTTGATTCAGGTTGGGAGGCGGCGCGGTGTGCGTGCGGCAGGCCGGCAGCATGCCGCTCAGCGCCGGCGCTTGCCCGGGTTGTCGCGGGTGTTGCTGAAATCGCCGAACAGTGCATCCAGCACCTGGGTGAAGGCCGGGTTCCAGACGTCGTCGTGGTCGCCGATCAGCGCTGCGTCGACCAGCACATTCCAGATCGGCCCGTTGAACACCGGCGCGCTGCCCGTGCTGCCATCAGCGCCCAGGTGCAGCAGCCGGGCCAAACCTCGGCCCGTGGGCAGGCAAGCCGACCAGCCGGCCGGCGCATAAGCCAGGCCGTCGGCCGAGCCGATGGGTGGGCTGCTGGCCGACGGTGGTGGCGTGTTGCAGCCGCTGCTTGGCAAGCCCAGCGTGTGGGTGCGGTAAGCGCTGTCCCAACCGATGGTCTGCCGGTTGGCCTGGCGCTGCCGTGGCGAGCTTTCAGCCTGGAACAGGTTGCCCAGCTGGGTGCCGATCGGAAACGCCACCCGGGTGGCCCAGTCACCGCGTGAGGTGAACACCAGCAGCGCCGGCGGCGCATACAACGGCGCCTGGCAGTCTGCCGCCTGGCCGGGGCCGGGTGCGGCGTCAACGCAGGGGCGAAGCCGTTGCCGCGCCACCCGGTACAACGGCTCGAACGGCGCTGCTTCGATGGCCGGGTTGACCAGCACCACGGCTTCAAACAGGCGCTGCACGGGTTGCTGCACCGGGTTGTCCAGTTCGTCGGCGAAGCCGCCCAACAATGCCTGCGACACCGAGCGGTAGGCGATCGACGCGCCAAAGCTGTGCCCCAGCACGAATGTGAGCAGGCGCGGCTTGGCGCTGTCGGGCCGGTTCAGATCCACCCGCTTGAGCGCACGCAGGCGCGCAAACAGCTCACGCACCGAGCCCTGCGCCACCCGCTCGGCCGTGCCCTTGCGGTCCCAGAAGGTCAGGTACTGCAGCAGCGGCAAACGTTCGATCGGCAGGCCGCGCCAGCCCACGAAAATGCCGACCACGCGTTCATCGGGCGTGCGCTGCGCACGGGTGGCCAGAAAGCTGCGGAACTGGGCCACGTCCGGGTCGCCCGCAGCAGCTGAATGGCGCCAGCCGTGCACATACACATACAGCCGCACGGCGGAGCCCTGGTCACGCAGCAGGCTGCCCAGGTGCTGCATCACGCGGTCGATCTGCGCCGGTGCCTGGCCGGCATTGGGCTTGTCGTCATGCACCCAGCCCTGGTCGTCGAATTCGGTGAAGTGCAGGCTGTAGCGCTCGGCCTGCTCGAACAGCCGGTTGTCGCTTGCGCAGGCCTCTGTCGGCACGCCGTCGGGCAGGCCGGGCATCGTGGTCTGGCAGCTGCGGTGGGGCTCACGGGTGGCGCAGCCCGCCAGCAGCATCGCCAGGGCAAAGCAGCCGGCCAGTGCCAGCCGCCGCGCCAGCGTGTGCGTCATGGCCACTGGGCCCCTCTCAGTGCCCGCTCTGCGAGCCACGGTGTGCCCAGCCGGTGATGCGCTTTTCGAGCAGCGAGAAGAACTCGTACATCAACATCGCCATCGCGCCCACCACCACCAGGCCGGCAAAGGCCAGGCCCATCTGCATGCTGCTGCCGGCGCTCACCAGCAGGTAGCCGATGCCCTCGTTGCTGGCCGTCATCTCGCTGACCGTGGTGCCCACGAAGGCCAGCGTGATCGCCACTTTCAGGCTGCCGAAGAAATACGGCATCGAGCGTGGCAGGCCCACCTTGACCAGCACATCCCAGCGCTTGGCGCCCAGCACGCGCAGCACGTCTTCCAGCTCGGGTTCCAGCGTGGCCAGGCCGGTGGCGATGTTCACCGTGATCGGGAAGAAGCTGATCAAGAACGCGGTGAGCACGGCCGGCCCCACGCCGATGCCGAACCACACCACCAGGATCGGGACGAACGCCGCCTTGGGCAGGGCGTTGAAGCCGGTCATCAGCGGGTAGATGGCGGCATAGGCCAGGCGGCTTGAGCCGATCAGGAAGCCCAGCAGCACGCCCACCACGATGGCGATGCCGAAGCCCAGCATCGTGACCCAGAAGGTGCGCCAGGCGTGTTTGGCAATCTCGCCCCGGAACTCAAGCAATTGGTCCCAAATGCGCAGCGGGCTGGGGAAGATGAACTCGCTGACGTTCAGCGCCGAGCAGATGCCTTGCCACAGCAGCAGCGTGGCCACCAGCAGCACCCACGGTGACCAGCTCTCCAGGGCCTTGTTGTTCATCTTGGGTTGGCCTCGGCAGCGGCCTTGCTGGCGCTGTTGCCGAAAAGGTTGCGCACCGCGCCGATGTGGCCACGCAGCGCATGCACGATGTCGGTGAAGGCGGGCGTGTAGGTCACCTCCAGGTCACGCGGGCGTGGCAGGTCGATCTCACGGCGCACCACGAAGCGGCCCGGGCTCTTGCTCATCACATACACCGTGTCGGCCAGGAACACGCTTTCGCGCAGGTCATGCGTGACCAGAATGACGTTGAACTTCTGCGCCGCCTGCAGGTCGCGCAGCGCGCACCACAGCTCTTCGCGGGTGAAGGCATCCAGCGCGCCGAAGGGCTCGTCGAGCAACAGCATCTTGGGCTCGTGCACCAGTGCGCGGCAGATGCTGGCGCGCTGCTGCATGCCGCCTGACAACTGCCAGGGGAACTTGTCTTCATAACCGCCCAGGCCCACGCTTTGCAGCAGCTTGCGCGCCTTGTCGTCGTACTCGGCGCGCTTTTGCTTGAAGGTGGAGCGGTAGGGCTCGACGATCTCCAGCGGCAGCATCACGTTCTGCACCGTGGTGCGCCAGGGCAGCAGGCTGGGCGCCTGGAAGGCCATGCCGGTGATCTTCAACGGCCCGGTGACTTGCTGGCCGCCGATGTGCACCGTGCCCTTGCTCGGCTTCTTCAGTCCGGTGGCCAGCTTCATGAAGGTGCTCTTGCCACAGCCTGAGGGCCCGACGATGGCGATGAACTCGCCTTCGTTGACCTTCAGGTTGATGTCTTCAACCGCGAACTTGCCCTCGGCCAGCAGCTGGTCGTTGTAGGCCAGCCAGACCTGGCTGAAGTCGACGAACGAGGTCATGCCGATCAGGGATTATTTCTTGGCCGCCGGC
>JANNMP010000699.1:0-9089 GCA_031398015.1 Burkholderiaceae bacterium | reverse complement strand
CGCCCAAGGCCGAGAAGCCCAGCCGCTCGATTTGCAGGCCGACCACGCCGCCCAGCGTGCCGCCCAGCGCCGCCATGGGCGCGTGGCTGGCTTGCAGGCGCAACTCGTGCCCGCGGCTGCTGAAGGTGGTGCCCACCGTGCCGTCGCCCTCCACCTCCTGGTGCTGGTAGCGGCTGTGGCTGGCCGATGCCGACACGCTGCTGAACGGCCCGCCCAGGCCACGCCGCTCGGCCGCCAGTTGCAAGCGACTGCGCTGCAGGCGGATGCGCACGGCGGGGTCCACCGTGACGCCGTAGTGGTTGCGCAGGGTGTCGACCGCAGCGCCGGCAAAGCCCATGGCGTCGGCCCAAGACGCCCCCAGCGCTGCGGCCTCGCTGCGGCCGTCGCTGTTGGCGACCTGGTTGGCACGGCTGCCGTCTGGCAGTGTGAAGCTGGGGGTGCGCAAGTTGGCGCTGTCGCGGCGCGCCACATCGGCATGCCAGTTCAGGCCAGCGGCGCCGCCGTCCAGCACGGCGGCAGCGGCGGTCTCGCGCGCTGCGCCGCCCAGGCGCAATGTTGCCCGGCCACCCAGGCCTGACAAGGCCTCACGCGGGATGCGGTTGTCCAGTGCGTTGACCACACCGCCGGTGGCATTGCCGCCGTACAGCAGCGCTGACGGGCCGCGCAGCACCTCCAGACGTTCAACCACCAAGGGGTCGGTGGCCACCGCATGGTCGAAGCTCAGGTTGGACGCGTCGGCCGAGGCGCCGCCGTTGTCGAGCAAGCGCACGCGGTCGCCGTCCAGCCCGCGGATCACCGGCCGGCTGGCCTGCGGGCCAAAGCCGCCGCTGGCCACACCCGGCAAGCCGTCCAGCGTCTCGGCCAGCGTGCCAGCACGGCGCAGCGCAAGGCCGTTGCCGGTCAGCACAACGCTGGGCTGGGCCAGGCTGCTGCCCAGCGGGTTGCCGGTGACCACCACCGTGGCCGGCGCACCGGCCTGGGCCAGCGCTGGTGTGTTGAGGGCGCTGGCCAGTGCCAGCGCCAGCGCAGCGCCGGCCAGCAGCCGGGGGCGGCGCGATTGC
This sequence comes from Burkholderiaceae bacterium, assembly GCA_031398015.1. Classification (GTDB taxonomy): domain Bacteria; phylum Pseudomonadota; class Gammaproteobacteria; order Burkholderiales; family Burkholderiaceae_C; genus Pseudaquabacterium. Next base: position 8,028 of record JANNMP010000699.1, on the reverse strand, counting down.
AGACGCACACGGGTGTGGCGGCGGGCGCGGCTGCGCGCGTCAGATTGGGATGTTTTCATGCTGAGGGTTTCTGCAAGGGATGACGGGCCCCGGCGCAAACCGGCACAACAGTGGTGCGGCGTGCGCGCCGGGGCGCAACGGGCCAGCTCAGTGCAGGGCTGCGGGTGGCGCGCGGGCCTGGTAGGGCAGCGCCGCGCCGGGCCACTGCCGTGCAGCCTTGGCAGCACGCGGCGCCGATGCCGCTGCCTGGCGTGCGCGCCAGGCCCAGGCCAACGCCGGCGCCGCAGCCGCCAGGCCGGCCAGCACCAGGCAGACGTGGCACAGCGTTTCGCCCGGCGCGCCGGCATCGGTTGGGTGGCCGGCAGCCGTGTGGCTGGCTGCTTGCTGGTCCGCTGCAAGGGCCACCGGCGCTTGCGGCAAATGCCCGTGCGACAGCAGGTGCAGTGCAGCCAGCGGCTGGCCGACCAGCAGCAGCAGCGCCAACAGCAGCGCCAGCGGACGTGACAGCCGCTGCATCAGGCTGGCACCAGCGGCAGGATCAGCCCCGGGCCGTCGGCGCTGGAGCGGCCCACGGTGCGTGCCACCGGCCAGGCTTGCATGGCGCCGTCGGGCAGGCCTTGCATCAGCGCCGGCAGGGTGCTGGCGTCGGTGTTGCTGCGGTCGAGCCCGGCGCGCCAGGCAGTGTCAGGCAGCATCACCGGCATGCGGTCGTGGATGGCAGCCAGCTGCGCGTTGGCAGCGGTGGTGATGACGCAGCAAGTCAGCAGCCAAGGGGCGTCAGCATCGCGGTCGGCGGTGCCCGGTGCGCGCCAGGCCTCGAACAGGCCGGCCATGGCAAACCACGGCGCGCCCACGGGGCTGATGTAGTGCGGTTGCTTGGCCGGCTTGCTGTCGGCGCCGGTGACCGGCTGCCATTCGTAATAGCCGCTGGCCGGCAGGATGCAGCGCCGCCGCCGCACCGCCTGGCGGAATGATGGCTTGTCGGCGATGGTCTCGCTGCGGGCATTGGTCAGCTTGGCGCCGATGCTGGTGTCCTTGGCCCAGTGTGGCACCAGGCCCCATTGCATTGGCTCGCAGACGCGCGCGCCGTCCTTGGCGTCGTAGACCACCGGCACGGCCGATTGCGGCGCAATGTTGAAGCGCCGGTCGAAGGGCTGGATGCGGGTGATGCTGAAACCTGCCACCAGGGTCAGCGGGTCGATGTCGACAACATAGCGGCCACACATGGGGTTGCTCTGCCGGTGCACATGGGGCGGCATGGTGGCACAGCTCCCCCGTTCGGGGGCCCTCCTCGGAACCCGCCGCGCACCACCCTGCGGGTGATGGTGCGCCAGCCTGTGCTGGCCGACGATGCAGTCAGTCCCCAGCCACCCGTCCAGCCAGCCGCCCAGCCAGCCACGCCGCCTTCCACCCAACCAAGCACCGGAGACCACCATGACCCCAGCCGCCCGCCCCCGCCTTGTTGTGCATGTCAGCATCCCCCGGGTGCCAGCGCTGGTGATGCCGGCGCCCGAGCCGCTGCCGCCCGAGGCACCGGCCTGCGGCTGGTTTGATTCGAGCTGGGCGCTGCGCCAGGGCCTGGCTGTGCGTGAGCTGCCCGACAGCGACGGCGCTGCGGCGGCGCTGTGGTTTCCGGCGCTGGCCAGCGCCTGCGCTGCGTCAGCCCGGCTGCAGTGAGGCTGTGCTGCGCAGCACATGTGTGCGCTGCCAGGCACGTCAAAGGTGGGTGATTCAGCGCGGTGTGGGCTTGTAGCGCTCGACCAATGCGGCCTCCAGCCGGTAACCGCTGCTGCCCATCGGTGAATTGCTGCGCGTGGCCTTCAGCGTGCCGCTGACCCACACCGTGTCCATGCTGCGAAACCCCGCCGCCGGTTTGGCCGGCACCACCAGCACGATCTGGTTGGCCGGTGGTGGTGGTGTGTGGATGCAGGCGCCGAAATAAGGCACCAGCAAAAACTCGGTGTGGCCGGCGGCCGATTCTTCCAGCGGCACCAGGTAGCCGGGCAGCTTGATGCGGCTGCCGTCGAGCTGCGGCTCGGTGGGCGCGTTGTCCCAGACCTCGCGCAACTGCTGCATCAGCGCCACCACTTTCGGGTCGCCGTCGTTCATGGCAGCGGCATTGCCCAGGCCCTTGTCCTTCATGCCCTGCATCGGGTCCCAGCCCTTGGGCACCAGGTCGTCCCAGCGGATTTCGGTGTACGGGCCGCTGGTCTGCGGCTTGGGCTGTGGCTGGGCCAGCACTGGCCAGGCCGCTGCTGCCAGCACGGTGGTGGTGGTTTGCAGCCAGCGGCGGCGGCAGGGCGGTGGGGCGGGCATGTGCATCAGGTGGGGGGTGACAGGCCGTCGGCCAGTGACAGGCGGTAGGCGCGCCAGCCGGGCACCAGGCTGGCCAACAGGCCGCCGGCCAGCACCGCGCCCATCAGCTGCCATTCTGCAATGCCGGGTGGCAGCAGCCGCAGCGTGATGCCGAATTGGCCTTGCACCCAGCCACCCAGCAATGCCACCGCGCCCCAGCAGGCCAGCGCGCCGAGTGCCACGCCGCTGGCGGTGGCGATCAGGCCTTCGGCGGCCAGCAGCGCCAGCACCTGGCGCGGGCCGGCACCCACCGCGCGCAGGATGGCCAGCTCACGCCGGCGCTCGTTCAGCCCGGCCAGGATCACCGCCACCAGGCCGGCCAGGCTGACGAAGGCCACCAGCGCGCCCATGGCCTGCAGGCCACGCTCGCCCAGGCCGACCACGCTCCACAGCTCGTCCAGCGCCACGCCGGGCAGGATGGCCAGCAGCGGCTCGTCGCGGTAGGCCGCCACATCACGCTGCACGGCAAACACTGCGGCCCGGCTCTTCAGGCCCACCAGCGCGGCGGTGATGCTGCGCGGCGTCAAGTCTTGCTGCGCGGCCTGTTCGGCGCTGATGGCCTGGCCCGGCAGCGGTGCACCGGCCATCCAGTCGAGGTGGATGGCCTGCATGCCTGCCAGGCTGATGTGCAGCGTGCGGTCCACCGGTGTGCCGGTGGCCGCCAGGATGCCGACAACGGTGAAGGGCTTGTCGGCATGGTCGTTGGCCTGCATGGCACCGTCGCCATGGCTCAACACGATGCGCTGGCCGATGCGGTAACCCAGCTGGCGCGCCACCTCGGCGCCCAACACGGTGTCATAGAGGCCATCAAACGGCTTGCCCTGGGCCAGCACCAGGGCCTGCTTCTGGCCATGGCGGAAGTGCTCGAAATAGGCGCCGGTGGTGCCCAGCACCGCAAAGCCGCGGTGGCTGTCGCCCAGGCTGATCGGCACCAGCCAGGCCACCGCGCGGTGCTGGGCCACGGCCTGGGCGCTGGACCAGCGGATGTTGTTGCTGGCGTTGCCGATGCGAAACACCGTGGACAGCAGCAATTGCACCGGCCCGGTGCGGGCGCCGATGACCAGGTCGGTGCCCGACACCGCCTGCAAGAAGTTGGCACGCAAATCCTGCCGGATGCGCTCGATGCCCAGCAGCAGCAGTGTGCTCAGCGCGATTGCCAGCACCACCAGCGCCAGCACGAAGCGCCGGCTCCAGGCGCTGCGCGCGGCCAGCACCAGCAGCGCCTTCATGTGCTGGCCACCGCGCTGGGCTGGTTGATCGCCGGCAAGTCGATCACCCGGCCAAAGCGCGCCGCCAGCCGGGCGTCATGGCTGACGAACAGCAGCGCGCTGCCGGCATCGGCGCAGGCCTGCAGCAGCAGCGCCATGAAGGCCTCGCGCAGCGCCTCGTCCAGTGCCGATGTGGGCTCATCGGCAATCACCAGTGCGGGCGCGCCGATCAGCGCCCGCGCCGCTGCCACGCGCTGCTGCTGGCCCACCGACAGCCGCCCCGCGCTTTGCTGCCACAGGCTGCTGGCCAGCCCTGTGCGGGCCAGCAATTGCTCGGCCGCCTGCGGCCCGGCACGCTGGGCGCGCTGTGCCGAGAAGCGCAGCGGCAGGCGCACGTTGTCAAGCACGCTCAGGTAGGGCAGCAGGTTGAACTGCTGGAAGATGTAGCCCACATGGCCACCGCGCCAGCGGTCACGCGCGGCAGCACCCAGGCCCTGCCAGGCCTGGCCCAGCAACCGCACCGTGCCGGCCTGCGGCAGCAGCACACCGGCACACAGGCCCAGCAGCGTGCTCTTGCCGCAGCCGCTGGGGCCACGCAGGAACACCGTGTCACCAGCGTCCAGCTGCAGCCGGTCAATCTGGATGGTGTCGCCCGCTGCGCCGGGCCAGCGGTAGCGCAGGCCTTGCAGCAGCAGCGTGGGCGCTGGGTTGGCGGGCTCGTTCACCGCCGCTCAGCGCCGGAAACGGCCGTCGGCGCCAATGATCGACAGGTCGGCATAGTCCAGGCCGGTGTGGTCGCTGGCGCTGTAGCTCAATTCGAGCCCGCCCAGGTCATAGGCCTTCAGCGTCTCCAGCGCGCGCTGCAGGCCGCTGCGGCTCAAGTTGCCGGCGGCAGCGGCGCGCCTCAGGCCTTCGGTCAGCACCTTGGCGCTGGCAAAACCTTCGAGCAGGGCTGGGGTGATTTCGGGCGCGTCGGGGCTGCGTGCGCGGGCCAGGGCATGGGCCTCCTTGACCAGCGGCACGCCCATCGCCCGCTCGGGCGGCAGCACCTGGCTGACCACCACACCGCGCGCCAGTTCACCCAGCGATTTGACGAAGCCGGCCGAGGCGTTGTTGCTCAGCGTCAGCAACTGCGCGCGTGAGCCGGCGGTGCGCAAGGCCTGGATGCCGTCGACAACAGCGGTGCCCGAGCCGATGAACAGCACCGCCTGCGCATCGGCCGCGACGATGCGCCGCACGATGGTGTCGAACTGCGGCTTGGCGCGGTCGTAGGTGTCGTGCAGCACCGGTTTGCTGCCCAGCGCAAAGCCACGCAACGCACCGGCCGATGCGTCCTGGCCGAAGCTGTCGTCGACCTGCACCAGTGCAATGCGGGTCACGCCGGTGGACTGCAGGTGCTTGATGCAGCGCTCGGCCTCGCGCTGGTAGGTGGCGCGCACATTGAACAGCCAGGGGTGCACCGGCGCATGCAGCACCAGCGCGCCGGTGCTGGGGCCCACCAGCGGCAGCTTGAACTCGGTGAGCAGCGGCATGATGCGCTGGTTGTGCGGCGTGCCCCGGGTGAGGAACAGCGTGATCACGCCGCGGGCGTTCAGCGCCCGCACGTTGTCGGCCGCGCGCTGCGGGTCGAAGCCGTCGTCCATCACCAGCAGCTCCAGCTTGCGGCCGGCGATGCCGCCACGGGCGTTGACGGCGTTGAAGTACAGGCGTGCGCCGTCGGTGGCCTCTTTCACCGTGGCCGCCACCGCGCCGGTGTGGCCGGCGGTCTGGCCGATCAGGATCTGGGCCTGGGCCTGGGCCCGGGCCGGCAGCAGCGTTGCCAGGCCCAGCAACAAGGTGGTGAGGATCAGACGCAACATCGTTGGCTGCTGGGATGGGCTGAGGCAGGCTGGGGCCAGCATTGTGGCCCGCGGTTGCGCGCTCGGCTGCCAGGGGAGCACGGGATGGGTGCTTGCCGGCGAGGCAGGCAAGATGGCGGGGTGCGGCAGACAAAACAAGGTGTGGCAATGGGTTGGAGCAATGCAGCGGGCCGGCTGGGCCTGGGCGCGCGGGCTGTGCTGCTGGCGCTTGCCACCGCAGTGGCCAGTGCCGCGCTGGCACAGACGGCGGCGCCCGAGCCGCTGCTGCAGGTGCGCAGCTTCCAGGTGCAGGGCAACAGCCTGCTCGACGCGGCGGCGCTGCAAGCCGCACTGGCCGCCCACACCGGCCAGCGCAGCCTGGCCGACTTGCGCCAGGCCGCGCAGGCGGTGCAGGCGCTGTATGGCCAGGCGGGTTATGCGGCGGTGGTGGTCTACCTGCCGCCGCAGCCGGTGGCCGACGGCGTCGTCACGCTCAATGTGGTCGAAGGCCGCATTGCCCGCATCGATGTGCAGGGCGCGCAGCGGCTCAGTGCCGCGCGGGTGCGCGCCACGCTGCCGTCACTGCTGCTGGGCAGCACGCCCCGGGTGCGCCACATCGACGCCGAGCTGCAGATCGCCAACGAGAACCCCGGCCGCAGCATGGGCGTGCTGCTGGCCCCGGGCGATGGTGCCGGTGAGGTGGTGGCCACCGTGCAGGTGCAAGAGTTGCCGCTGCAGCGCTTCAGCCTGGGGCTGGACAACGCCGGCAATGCCCGCACCGGACAGTACCGCCTGAGCCTGGGCTGGCAGCATGCCGACCTGAGCGGCCATGACGACCAGCTCAGCCTGCAATTGCAGACCTCGCCCACCGAGGCCAGCGCGGTGCAGGTGGTCAGTGCCGCCTACCGCTGGCCGCTGGTGCAGCGCCGTGCTGCCATCGACCTGTTTGCGGCCTACTCGGATGTCGATGCCGGTCTGCAACCCACTGCCGCCGGTGATCTGCGCTTTGCCGGCCGGGGCCGCATTGCCGGGGCGCGGGTGGTGTGGTACCTGCCACGCTGGGCTGAATTCGACCAGCGCCTGAGCACCACGCTGGAGCAGCGTGCCTACCTCAATGCCTGCAGCGTGGCCGGCGCGCCCGCCTGCGGCGCGGTGGGCGCCAGCGTGGCAGTGCAACCCTTCACGCTGGAGTACGCCGCGCAAGCGGGCGGGCCGGCACCGGCGGCGCTGAACGTGGCGCTGTCGCACAACCTGGCGCTCGGCGGTCGCCATGGCGGGGCGGCCGATGTCGAGGCGGTGCGCCCCGGTGCCAAGCGGCGCTACACCGTCTTGCGTGCCAGCGGGCTGGCGACCCTGCCGGTGCACGACGGTGCCCTGCTGTCGGCCCGCTTCGCGCTGCAGCACAGCGACGACCTGCTGGTGCCGGGTGAGCAGTTCGGCCTCGGCGGTGCCGCGTCGGTGCGGGGTTATGTCGACCGTGAGCTGGCCGGTGACAGCGGCTGGCTGCTGTCGCTGGAGCTGGCCAGCGCGCGCCTTGGCAGTGCCGAGCTGCCGGTCGCCCTGCTGGGCGACGCTGCTGACCTGCGCCTGCTGGCCTTTGCCGACGCCGGCCAGGTGCGCAGCGGCGCCGGCCTGGCCTGCCGGCCGCTTGCGCAGCGCTGCACGTTGTCGTCGCTGGGACTGGGCCTGCGCCTGGGCTGGGGGCCGCTGCAATGGCGCTGGTTTGCGGCCCAGGCGCTGCAAGACGGCAACAGCAGCCGGCGCCACAGCTGGCGCAGCCATGTGGCGCTGAGCGCCAGCTTTTGATGCCATCCGGAGAACGCCCCATGCCTGCCATCCACCGCCCGGCCCGCGCTGCGGCCAGCCCACTGCGCCCACTGCGCCGCCTTCGCCCGCTGGCCCTGGCTGCGGCCAGCCTGTTTCTGCTGCCCGCCGGCCGGGGCGCCGCGCCGGTGCTGCCCTCTGGCCTGCAGGTGCAGCAAGGCCAGGCCACGCTGCAAGCCAACGGCGCGCGCCTCACCGTCAGCAACTCGGCCAATGCCATGCTGCATTGGCAGAGCTTCAACATCGGCGCCGGCGCGGCCGTGCACTTTGCCCAGCCGTCGGCCAGCAGCAAGGTGTTCAACCGCGTGCTGGGGGCTGACCCATCGGCCATCCACGGCAGCTTGAGCAGCAACGGCCAGGTCTGGTTGCTGAACCCGCATGGGGTGCTGTTTGGCGCCAGCGCGCGGGTGGACGTGGCCAGCCTGGTGGCCAGCACGCTGCGCTTGGGCGCTGCTGACGAGGCTGCGCACTGGCGCGCCGGTCTGGCCAGCGGCCGCTTCAGCCTCGGCCAGGGCGCTGGTGCTGCGGCGGCCAGCGTGGTCAACCACGGTGAACTGCGCAGCACCACCGGCGGGCGCGTGCTGCTGCTGGCCGGGGCCGGCGGTGTGTACAACCACGGTTTGATCTCCGCGCCCGACGGCCAGGTGCTGCTGGCCGCCGGTGGCCAGGTGGACTTGATCGACACCGCGCTGCCGCGCCTGGCAGGGCGCCTGGTGGCGCCGCAGGGCAGTGTGCTGAACCTGGGCCAGGTGCTGGCCGGCAGCGGCCGCATCGACCTGCAGGCTGCGCTGGTCAACCAGCAG
>JANNMP010000686.1:0-1526 GCA_031398015.1 Burkholderiaceae bacterium | reverse complement strand
GCTGGACGTGATGCTGCCCGAGATGGACGGCTTTGCCGTCTGCCGCCACATCCGCCAGGGCCCGGCGGCCACCAGCACGGTGCCGGTGCTGATGCTCACCGCGCGCGGTGAGCTGAGCGACCGCGTGGTCGGGCTGGAGCTGGGCGCCGACGACTACCTGCCCAAGCCCTTTGAGCCGCGCGAGCTGGCGGCACGGCTGCAGACCATCCTGCGCCGCACCCGCCCGGCGGCGGCGCCAGCGCCGGCCCCTGACAGCCTGCAGTTCGACGGCCTGCACATCGACCTGCAACGCCGCGCGGTGCAGCGCCACGGCCAGGCCGTGGTGCTGACCGGCACCGAGTTCGAACTGCTGCTGCTGCTGGCGCGCGCGCCGCAGCGGGTGTTCAGCCGCGACGACATCCTGAACCATCTGCGCGGCCGTGATGCCGACCTGTACACCCGCGCGGTGGACTTGCTGGTCAGCCGGCTGCGCCGCAAACTGGCGCCGCTGGACTGCATCAAGACCCTGCGCCATGCGGGTTATGCGCTGGCCCTGGCGCCGGTGCCGACAGACCCGGCGGTGGCGCGGTGACATGGCGCGTGCAATGGCTGTCAACGGCGCTGGCGCGGCGGCTGGGCTATTCGCTCAAGGCCCGGCTGGTGCTGGTGTTCCTGGCGCTGGCGCTGGGCACGGCGCTGACCTTTCTGGCCGGCACGCGTGAGCTGTTTTCCACCGGCTGGCGCGCGCTGGCGCGGCCGCTGGTGGCCGACTACCTGGACCGCCTGGCCAGCGACATCGGCAGCCCGCCCGATCTGGCGCGCGCCCAGGCCATCACCGCGCGCCTGCCGCTGTCGATCCAGATCGACGGGCCGCTGCGGCAATGGCACTCGCATCCCCAACCGCAGCAGCGCGGTGACGACCACGGACCACACGACCCGCAGTGGCGCGGCCTGCTGGAGCGCCGCACGGCCGACGGCCATCTGATCCGTTTCGGCATTGGCGACTGGGGCACCCGCGGCTGGGAGCAACGCCCACGCTGGTTCGGCTGGGCCACGCTGGGCATGCTGCTGCTGCTGACCGCGCTGGCCTATGCCTGGGTGCGGCGCCTGCTGCGGCCGCTGGCCGACATCCAGGCCGGTGCGCTGCGCTACGGCAGCGGGGATTTTTCGCAGCCCATCCCGCAGCGCCGCCGTGATGAGCTGGGCGCGCTGGCAGGCCAGGTCAATGCCATGGCCAGCGGCTTGCAGCACATGCTGGCTGGCCAGCGCAGCCTGCTGCTGGCGATCAGCCATGAACTGCGCTCGCCGCTGACCCGCGCCCGGCTGCATGCCGAGCTGCTGGACGACAGCGCGCAGCGCCAGGCCCTGCTGCGTGACCTGGGCCAGATGCGTGACCTGATCAGTGATTTGCTTGAAGGCGAACGCCTGGCCGGTGGTGCGGCGGCACTGCAGCGTGAGACGCTGGACTTGAATGCGCTGGTGCGTGCGCTGGTGGCCGACCAATTTGCCGGCCGTGGCATCGGCCTGCACCTGGCCGACGCGCTGCC
>JANNMP010000670.1:0-5395 GCA_031398015.1 Burkholderiaceae bacterium | reverse complement strand
GTAGACCTGGGCCGAATCGACGCTGATGATCTCCAGCGGCCAGCGCTGGGCAGCGGCCAACGCCAGCGCACTCTTGCCGCTGGCGGTGGGGCCGGCGATCGCGATCGCCCTGGCGATGGCGCTGGCGCTGGCGCTGGCGCTGGCGCTGGCCCGTGACCCGTGGCCATTGGCGATGGCCGCCGTGCTCAAAACCGCTCGTCGCTCCGCAAGTAGCGCCACTGGCCCAGCGGCAGCTTGCCCAGCACCACGCTGCCGATGCGCACCCGCTTGAGGCCCAGCACGTCCAGGCCCACCAGCTCGCACATGCGGCGGATCTGGCGCTTGCGGCCTTCACGCAGCACAAAGCGCAGCTGGTCTTCATTGGCCCAGCTCACCCGCGCGGGTTTCAGGCGCCGGCCGTCCAACTCCAGCCCGTGGTGCAGTGCGCGCATGGCGTTGCCGTCCAGCCAGGGTGCGCCGTCGGCCACTGGCTTGAGCGGGCGCACCCGCACCATGTATTCCTTCTCCACCGGGCTGTCTTCGCCGACCAGTTGCTTGGCCACACGGCCGTCCTGCGTCAGCACCAGCAGGCCAGTGCTGTCGATGTCGAGCCGGCCAGCCGGCGCCAGGCTGCGCAAATGGCCGTGGTGGAACGCAAGCGGCGCTTTGTCGTCGGCCCAGCGGTTGGCGGCCGTCACCAGCACCACCGCTGGTTGGTAGCCATCTTCGGCCTGGCCTGACACATGGCCGATGGGCTTGTTGAGCAGCACCGTCACACGCTGGGCCTGCTGGCTGCGGGCCAAGGCGTCGATCTGGATCTGCACATCGGCTGCCACCCGCTGGCCCAGCACGGCGGCCTGGCCGTTGACCTGCACCCAGCCGGCCTCGATCCATTCATCGGCCTCGCGGCGCGATGCCAGGCCGCGCTCGGCCATCACTTTGGACAGGCGCACACCTTCGCTGGGCGCCGTTGGCTGCTGGTTCATGGCGGGATTGGACCACGCCACAATCCCGCCATGCCGCTGCATCCCGACCGTGTCCACCGCCTGCAAGGCGTCAGCAACTTTCGCGATCTGGGTGGCTACCCCGGTGTTCAAGGGCGCCCGCTGCGCTGGCGCCGGCTGTTCCGGTCTGACCATTTTGGCGCCCTGACCGATGCCGACCGCAGCCGCCTGGCGGCGCTGGGCATCACCCGGGTGTTTGATTTCCGCGGCGTGGCCGAGCGTGCTGCCACGCCCTACCACTGGCCGGGCGCATTGCAGCAGTCACTGGCCATCGAGCCCACCGTGGTGCAGCGTCTGCAAGACATGGCCGCTGCCGGCACACAGTTGACCGTGCCGGCGGTGCAGGCCTTGATGGAAGACCTGTACCGCAGCTTGGTGACCGTCCAGGCACCACGTTTTGCCGAGCTGTTCAGCCACCTGCTGGATGCTGACGCGCCGCTGGTCTTCCACTGCACCGCCGGCAAAGACCGCACCGGCGTGGCTGCGGCGCTGGTGCTGCTGGCCCTGGGCGTGCCGCGTGCGCTGGTGCTGCAAGACTATTTGCTGAGCAACCAGCACTACCGCCACCCGCCGCTGCCGCAGAGCAACACGCCGATGCATGTGCTGCAGGTGCTGTGGACGGTGCAGCAGGGCTTCTTGGCCGCTGCGCTGCAGACCATCGATGCCGCGCCGGGTGGACTGGACGGCTGGCTGCGCAGCCGCATGGGGCTCAGCCCGGCGGCATTGCAAGCCTTGCAGGCGCGCTACCTGGCGCCTGCCTGAGTGGGCACGGCGCGCTCAGCACCAGCCGTGGAACAGGCGCTGGCACTTGCTGACCACAGCCTGCCCTACTTGCTTGCCCAGCGTGCGGCCACCAAAGTCACTGCGAGACCAGTGGATACCGGTGACGCGACGTGAAAACCCGGCGGCGTCAGCGACATCGCTGAGCTTCTTCCAGACAAAGGTCTGGTCGGTCAGCGGCAGGCCCGGGTCGGTGCGGAAGGCGCCGGCCGGCACGGTGGCCGTCAAGGTGATCTTGTCGCTGCCGCGCAATGCGGCAATGGTGCTGGCCATGGCGGCGCTGAAGGTGCTGTGGCCCGAGACATAGTCCGGAAACGGCGGCGTGCGGTTGACCGGCCGCTGCCAGGGGATCCAGTCTTCGCCGCGGATTTTTCTCTCGCCCATGCCTGGGCCGCCCCAGGCCTTGATCATCGCGCCGCGAAACAGGTTGGGGATCACCGACGCCGGGCGCGACTGGTCGTTCGCTCGCTTGGTGTCCCAGGCGGCGATGCTGGCGTCCAGCCCGGCCTGGGCGGTGGCAAAGAACAGCTTGACGTCGTCGTCCAGGTCGTTCCAGTCGTTGCGGGCCACGGTCTCGGCAAACTGCAGCCACTGCCCGGGCGGCGTGACGCTGCCGGGGTTGGCCGCAAAGAAATCCCCCAGGGCCTTGCTTCTGTCATCCAGGTCAGCGCTGAGCTTGAGGATTTCGTCGATCTCGTGATCGGTGGCCAGCAGCGGCGACACGTGTTTGCGCAACTCCGAGCCCGAGCGCAGCGCAAACGGCCGCACCCGGCCCCAATGCGGGGTGAGAAAGCGTTGCACCGTCAATACCCCGGCGGCGTTGGGCAGGCGCAGCGGCTGCCAGCGTGCCAAATCGGTGATCAGGTCGGGCGTGTTCACCGGCGCATAGCCGGTCCAGTCGGCGTAGGCGCCTTCGGCCAGGTCACCACGCTGGTTGGCGCCGTCGTTGTTGCGCGACTCGATCAGCCGGTAGGCCACGTTGCGGCCCAGGTTGGCGGCGTGCCAGCCGCCGTGGGACTGCCAGCCGGTGGCGGTCAGCTGCTGCAGCAGCGGGTCAAACAGCGCCTGCACCTGGTTGGGGAACAGCTCGCTCAGCACGCCATGCGCGGCATGGCTCAGGGCCAATGTCTTGTTGGTGTGGTTGCGTTCCCGGGACGGGCGCATCTGCATCCACGGCAGCGTGAACTCGGCGCGCCAGTCGTAGCTGGCCCAGGCGTTGTAGATCGCCTCATGCACCATGGCCATGGCGCGGGCGGCCACTGTCACCGGCGTGATGCTGTTGATCACCGCCTGCGCCAGCGCCCGGTTCCACAGGATCACCGCCGATGGCTGGTAGGTGGTGGCCTGGGCCTGGCCTGCGCACACCAAGGCGGCGCCGGCAACGGCGGTCTGGGTGAGAAATGCACGACGTTGCATGACAAGGCTTCACGGTCGATTGCTGGAGCCGCACACACACGGCGCGCGGCAGATCAACCGTTTATGGCAGCTTTATCACATCTTGCAAATCCCCCGTTTCAGAGGTTGGCAAGACATCACCGCCCGCGCAGGAACAGCGTGTCCAGCTCGCGCAAGCTCAGCTGGCGCCAGGTGGGGCGGCCGTGGTTGCACAGGTCGGCACGCGCGGTGCGCTCCATGTCGCGCAGCAGCGCGTTCATCTCCGGCAGCGTCAGCTGGCGGTTGGCGCGCACGGCACCATGGCAGGCCAGCGTGGCGAGCATGTCGTCACGCGCGCGCTGAACCAGTTGCGTTGCCTGCACCTCGCCCAGTTCGGCCAGCACTGCCCGGGCCAGCGCCACTGGGTCGGCGTCGGGCAGCGCAGCAGGGCAGGCGCGCACCGCCAGCACGCCGGGCGACAGCGGCGCCACGTCCAAGCCCAGCGCAGCCAGCGCGTCGGCGTGGGTCTCGGCGGCGGCCAGCTCGGTGGGCGTGGCGGCAAAGGTGGCAGGGATCAGCAATGGCTGCGCCGGCAGCGGCCGGCCGTCCTCGTCAGCCTGCGCGGCCTTCAGACGCTCGTAGACGATGCGCTCGTGCGCGGCATGCATGTCGACCACCACCAGGCCGATGGCGTTCTCGGCCAGGATGTAGACGCCGCCCAGCTGCGCCAGCGCGCGGCCCAGCGGCCAGGCGGTGTCGTCGGCTGGCGCCAGGGCCTGGCCCGCAGCGGCAGGCTTGGCGGGCCAGCGGGGCATGGGCTCTTGCACCGACAGCGGCTCGGCAGCCGGGGCCGGGGCGTACAGCAGCGCCAGGTCTTGCAGGCTGAGCCGGGTCTGGCCACCGGTGACGGCCGGGGCCCAAGTGGGAGCGGTGGCAGCGGTGGCAGGGTCGGTGGCAGCGGTGGTGGCGTTAGTGGTGGCGTGCTGTGCCAGCCATGTCGGCGCCAGCGCCGGGCCGTTGGCAAGCCCGCCCGCCGCGCTCGCCCGTGTCGGCGCCAGCGCCGCCTCCACAGCATGGCGCACCGCCTGGTGCACATCGCGCCCGTCGCGAAACCGCACCTCGATCTTGGTCGGGTGCACGTTCACATCCACGCGCAGCGGGTCGGTGTCGACCAGCAGCACCCAGCTGGGCTGGCGGCTGCCGTGCAGCATGTCCTCATAGGCCGCGCGGGCGCCGTGGCCGATCAGGCGGTCGCGCACATAACGGCCATTGACATAGGCGTATTGCTGGTCGGCGCGGCTGCGCGCGGCATCAGGCAGGCCGGCACGGCCGCGCAAGCGCACGGCGCCGATTGTCAAATCCAGCGGCCGGCTCTGGGTGATGAAGTCCTCACCCAGCACGTCGGCCATGCGCTGCTCGGCACTGGCGGTGCGCCACTGCGCCACCAGCTTGCCCTCATGCCAGACCGCAAAGCCCACGTCGGGCCGCACCAGCGCATGGCGGCGCACGGCCTCCAGGCAGTGCGCCAGCTCCGTGGCGTCAGACTTCAGGAACTTGCGCCGTGCCGGGGTGGCGAAGAACAGCTCGCGCACTTCCACGCTGGTGCCCGGGGCGCGGGCGGCGGCTTGCAGCTCGCCGCTGCGCACATCCAGCCGGCTGGCGTGGGCCGCATCGGCCGTGCGGCTGGCCAGGCTCAGCTCGGCAATCGACGCCACCGCCGCCAATGCCTCGCCGCGAAAGCCCATCGTGCCCACGGCTTCCAACTCTTGCAGGCTGCTGATCTTGCTGGTGGCATGGCGCTGCACCGCCAGCACCAATTGGTCAGCAGCGATGCCGCTGCCGTCGTCTTCAACCACGATGCAACGCACGCCACCGGCAGCCAGGCGCACAGTGACCTGGCGGGCACCGGCGTCCAGCGCGTTGTCAACCAGTTCACGCACCACCGAGGCCGGGCGCTCGACCACCTCACCGGCGGCGATCTGGCTGATCAGCGCGTCGTCCAGCGGCTGGATGCGGCGTGGGGCTGTGGCCAAAGTCATGGCTCTGATTATCCCGGGCCGGCCAGCCGCGGGCTGGCCGCGATGGCGCTGCGGATAATCCTGCGCCATGGACACCCTGATGACCCTGGTCGACTTTGTGCTGCATGTCGACCGCCACCTGAAGCTGTTTGTCGAAGCCCATGGCGCCTGGGTGTATGCGCTGCTGTTCCTGATCATCTTTGTCGAGACAGGTGTGGTGGTGATGCCCTTTCTGCCCGG
>JANNMP010000652.1:0-7344 GCA_031398015.1 Burkholderiaceae bacterium | reverse complement strand
GGAAGACGCGGCGTGGGGGGATCAGCAAGGCCTCCCGCGCGACCCGCAAGGGCCCAGCGCCCCGGGCAGGATCGACGTCACGCCGTCGGCCGGCGCGCAGCCGCTCTACCTGACGGCGCCGCAAGCGGCGCTGGCGCCGGTGCAGGCGACCCTCATCGACGCGCAACTGGCGTCGCTGGTGGCCGAGGCCAAGGCGCGCTGGGCGCTCGCGCTCGGCCCGGCCGACGCGCGTCTGGCCCGGCTCGACGGCGTGCAGGTGGTGATCGGCAACCTGCCGCCGGACCGGCTGGCGGTCACCCTCGGCGCCACGATCCTGATCGACGGCGACGCCGTGGGCCATGGCTGGTACGCCGACGCGACACCCGCCGACGACCGCGAGTTCGGCCGCCGAGGGGGCCCCGCCGGCATCGACCTGCTGTCCGCGCTGTCGCACGAAATGGGACACGTCCTCGGCCTCGATCATGCCGAGGGCGTGATGGACGACGAGCTCGGCGTCGGCCAGCGGGCGACGAGTGTCCCTGCCATGAACAACGACGCCAACGACAAGATCTTCGGCGGCAGCGGCAGGGGCAACGGCTGGCTGGTCGGCGGCACGGGCCGCGACAATCTGTATGGCGGCTTCGGCAATGACCGGTTCAACGCCGACGACAACCAGGACACGAAGTTGCGCAACGATCCGCAGCGGACCGGAGGCCTGATGTCGGAGACGCTGGCCGCGAGCAAACGCTGGTCTCGTGTGGTTGATCCCGCGAACGCGCTGGCCGAGGACACGGCGACACGGGCATGGGCCGGCTGGCGCGTCTGGGAACCGGATGGGTCCGAGGCCTTCCCGACCTCGCCTGCCTTGTCCTGGCATGCGTCGCAGAGCGATGGCTGGCTGCTGGCCTCCGACCCGGCGCTTCGGCCACCGGCCTACCCCTTGGCGCGGGCCGTGACGGCAGCGCCCACTGCCGACATGCGGTCGGACCTTGGCGCGGCCGCCTCAGGTCAAGCCTTTGCGCACAGGGCCCCGAGCGACGCGGCGCTTCCGGCGCTGCAACAGGACGATGCATCCGCGCGGCAAAACCGCAGCCTGGATGACGCATCGCAGAATCAGGCGGCCGATTTGCCGGTGGCCCACGCCAAGCCTGCTGCAGAGTCAACCTTGCCACCCGTTGCGGGGTTGTCCAGCGTGTCTGCCATGCTGGCGGCACTCACGGCACTGGAGCAGGGTCGACCGGCGTCGAACGGCAGCCACCTCGCTGGCTAGCGTCTCCCGGCGCTTGCAGGCCGCCCTAGGATGGGCAGTCTGGTGGTTTCGAAGTCACGACGGCAAGCCGCTGAAGTTGCTTGGCCGATACAGTGGCGCTTGGCGCGCACAGCCTGCAACGGATCCGATGCACCGTTGCAGCGCTGGTGCTGCGCGACACGCCGCTCGATAGCTTCTAACAAGGCTTCAAGGTCGCCGACCAAGATGGCATCGTGTCGCTGGCCGACGCGCGACGCGACGCTGACGAGAGCGGCACTGGCAACTTCAGATCCGACCATTGGGCCAGCCTCAGCCATGCGGCCGACTCGGCCAACTTCGTCGGCAACTGATTGGACACGCCGGCACGCTGCCCGGTGCCCTGGCCGTGCCTGGCGATGCCACGCTGGCAGCGATGCTGGCCGACCTCACGGCCTGGCGCGGCAGCCGCCTGCCGCCTGTGCTGGTCTGATCGCAGGGCCTGCGGGCGCTGGCGCCTGCCGCAAGCGTTTGGCTTGCAGCACATCCTGCCAGGCTGTCAACCCCTGATTCTTTGCTTGGCGTGCAGCAGTGCGCAGCTAGACTGAAACGGCTGTGACGAACTGTTGCCATCACAACAGCGCACAAGGTGCTTAGGCGAGGTGGGCTGTGTTGGGGCGACATGACTGATCAAGACGGTGTGGTCTCACTGGCTGATGTGCGGCGTGGCGCCGACAAGTCTGCTGCCGATGCGCTGAAATCCGAGCATTGGGCGCGGCTCAGCCATGCGGCTGACATGGCGCAATTCGTCGGCAATTGGCTCGACATCCAATGCCGCGCGCTCGACGGCGTGGTGCGTGGCGTGGTGGTGCTGCGGGCGTCCGAGAACGCCGCCTTCAGCCCCGCCGCCGTGTGGCCCGAGGCCATCGAAGGCAGCCCCCGGCTGGCCGCCGTGGTCGAGCGGGCCCTGTCACAGCGCGGCGTGGCGCTGGACAGCGGCAACCGAAGCAACCGCCAAGAGCCGGTGTTCATCGCCCACCCGCTGCTGGTGGACGATGAACTCTTCGGCGCGGTGGGCCTGGAACTGGCCGGCCGCAATGATGCGGCGGTGCACGCCGCCGTGCAGCAGCTGGGTTGGGGCATGGGTTGGCTGGCCAGCCTGGCCCACCGCAAGAGCTTCACCAGCAAGGCCCGCCTGGTCACCGTGCTGGAGCTGGTGGCCACGGCGCTGCGCCATGCACGCTTCCAGGCGGCGGCCACCGCCGTGGCCACCGACCTGGCCACCATGTTCGGCTGTGAGCGGGTGAGCATCGGCTTCATGAAGGGCCGGCAGATCCAGGTGCTGGCGCTGTCGCACAGCGCCAGCTTCAGCCACAAGAGCAACCTGGTCCGCGCGATCGAGGCGGTGATGGACGAAGCCGCCGACCAATTGGCCACGGTGGTGGTGCCGCCGCGCCAGGGCGGGCCGTTCCAGGTGACGCGCGCGCATCAGGCGCTGGCGCAGCAGCTGGGCATCGGCGCGGTCTGCACCGTGCCCTTGACGGTGGGCAGCCAGGTGCTGGGCGCGCTGGTGCTGGAGCTGCCGGCCGGCAGTGATTTCGACGCCCGCACCGTCGAGCTGTGCGAGCACGCGGCCCAGCTGGTGGGCCCGGTGCTGGATGTCAAGCGCAAAGACGACCGCTGGCTGCTGCAGAAGGCCGCCGACAGCGCCCGCACCCAGCTGCGCCACCTGCTGGGCCCGCGCCACACGGGCCTGAAGCTGGGCGTGGGTTTGTCGCTGCTGCTGCTGCTGTTCTTCGCCGTCGCCGAAGGTGACTACCGCGTCAGCGCTGACGCCAGCCTCGAAGGCACGGTGCAGCGCGCTGTCACCGCCGCGCTGCCCGGCTACATCAGCGAGGCCCGGGTGCGTGCCGGCGACGTGGTGCGCGCCGGTGACCTGCTGGCCGTGCTCGATGACCGTGACCTGCAGCTGGAGCGCAGCCGCCTCAGCGGCCAGCTGGCCCAGCGCGAGAGTGAATACAGCCAGGCGCTGGCCGAGCGCCAGCGTGCCAAGCTGCGCATGCTCGACGCCCAGCTGGCCCAGGTGAAGGCGCAGGTCTTCCTGGTCGATGACCAGCTCAAGCGCACCCGCGTCACCGCGCCGTTCGACGCTGTCGTGGTCAAGGGCGATCTGAGCCAGTCACTGGGCGCGCCGGTGGAGCGTGGCAACGTGCTGTTCGAGCTGGCGCCGCTCGATTCGTACCGCATCATCATGAAGGTCGACGAGCGCGACATCCCCGCCGTGCTGGTGCAACAGCGTGGCCTGCTGGCGCTGACCAGCATGCCGCGCGAGGAGATCGCGCTGGTGGTCGAGAAGATCACGCCGGTGTCGGTGGTCGAGCAGGGCCGCAATTTCTTCCGGGTCGAGGCCAGCGCCCAGGGCGCCACCGCGCAGCTGCGCCCGGGCATGGAAGGCGTGGCCAAGATCCACATCGAGCGGCGCAACCTGTTCTGGATCTGGACCCACAAGTTGGGCCATTGGCTGCGCCTGTGGTTCTGGGCGTGGTGGCCATGAGCAAGCGGGCCATGAGCGAGCGGGCCTTGAGCAAGCGGGCCATCAGAAAGCGGGCCATGAGCGAGCGGGCCATGAGCGGGCTGTGAGCGACTCGCTGTTCAGCCCGTCCTGGTACCGGGTGTCGGGCCTCAAGCCGCGCATCCGCGCCCATGTGCGCATCTTGCGCCAGACCTTCCGCAACCAGGTCTGGTTCGTGCTGCAAGACGACGCCGCCGAGCGCGCCCACCGCTTCACACCCGCAGCGCACCATGTCATCGGCCTGATGGACGGCCGCCGCTCGGTGCAGCAGGTGTGGGAGGCCGCCAGCAGCAGCCTCGGCGACGCCGCGCCGACCCAGGAAGACGTGATCCGCCTGCTGGCCCAGCTGCATGCCGCCGACGCGCTGCTGGCCGACGTGCCGTCCGACAGCATGGAGGTGTTCCGCCGCCACCAGAAACACCAGCGCATGAAGTGGAAGCGCCGGCTGTGGTCACCGCTGTCGCTGCGCTTTCCGCTGATCGACCCTGACCGCTTCCTGCAGCGCACGCTGCCCTGGGTGGCGCCGCTGTTCGGCTGGTTCGGCCTGGCACTGTGGCTGCTGGTGGTGGGCAGCGCTGCGGTGCTGGCCACCGCACACTGGACCGACCTGAGCGAGAACCTGGTCGACCGGGTGCTGGCGCCGGCCAACCTGGTGCTGCTGTGGCTGGTGTACCCGGTGGTCAAGTCGCTGCATGAGCTGGGCCATGCCTACGCCACCCGGCACTGGGGCGGTGAGGTGCATGAGATCGGCATCATGCTGCTGGTGCTCACACCCGTGCCGTATGTCGACGCGTCGGCTGCCACCGGCTTCAAGAGCAAATACCAGCGCATGGTGGTGGGCGCTGCCGGCATTGCGGTCGAGCTGTTCCTGGGCTCGCTCGCCTTGTTCGTTTGGCTGATCGTCGAGCCCGGCATCGTCAGCAGCGTGGCCTACAACGTGATGCTGATCAGCGGCGTGTCCACGCTGCTGTTCAACGGCAACCCGCTGCTGCGCTTCGACGGCTATTACGTGCTGTCCGACGCGATCGAGATCCCCAACCTGGGCGCGCGCTCGAACCAGTACCTGGGCTACCTGGTGCAGCGCCACCTGCTGGGCGCGCGGGATGTGCCCTCACCGGCACACACCACCGGTGAGCGCATCTGGATGGTGGGCTACGGCATCACCTCGTTCATCTACCGCATCTTCATCATGGTGGTGATCATCACGTTCATCGCCAGCCGCTTCTTCGTTGTCGGCCTGCTGCTGGCGGCCTGGGCGGTGGCCACCCAGGTGGTGATGCCGGTCGGCAAGAGCCTGCAATCGATGCTCAACAGCCCGCACCTTCGGCGCCAGCGGGGGCGCTCGGCCGCCATCGGCCTGGGCGTTGCCGCTGGCCTGGCGCTGCTGCTGTTTGCCGTGCCGGCACCGCTGTGGACCCGCGCCGAAGGCGTGGTCTGGGTGCCCGACGAGGCCCAGGTGCGTGCCGACACCGACGGCTTTGTCGAGCGCCTGCTGGCGCCGGCCGATGCCCTGGTGACGGCGGGCCAGCCGCTGCTGCGCCTGGACGACCCATTCCTGTTGACCCGGGTGGCGGTGCTGCAGGCGCAGCAACGCGAGCTGGAGGCGCAGCACCAGGCGCTGGCCTTCACTGACAGGGTGCAGGCGGCGCTGGTGGCCGAGGAGCTGGCCACGGTGCAAGCCAACCTGCGCCGCGCGTTGCAGCGCGAGGCGGCGCTGCTGCTGCGCAGCCCGGCGGCTGGCCGCTGGGTGGTGCCGCAGGCGGCCGATCTGCCGGGGCGCCATGTCAGCCAGGGCCAGCTGATCGGCTACCTGGTGCGGCCACAGGATTTCAGCGCCCGCGTGGTGCTTCTGCAGGACGACATCGCCCTGGTGCGTGAGCGCACGCGCGCGGTCGAGGTGGTGCTGCCGGGCTGGGGCAGCCGGCCGCTGGCCGCACGCATCTGGCGCGAGGTGCCGGGCGGCGCCACCCAATTGCCCACCGCCGCGCTGGGCAGCAACGGCGGCGGCATGCTGGCAGTGGACCCACGTGATGCGCAGGGCACCACCACGCTGAACCGGGTCTTCCAGCTCGAACTGCGCCTGCCGCAAGAGGCCTACACGCCCTACCTGGGCGCGCGGGTGCAGGTGCGCTTCGACCTGGGCCACCAGCCAGTGGGCATCCAGGTCTACAACGCGGTGCGCCGGCTGCTGCTGCGTCAGTTCGATGTCTGACACTGCCGCGCTGCGCCCGGGCATCGTGCTGGGGGCCTACCCGCAGCGTGACGACCAGCGCCATGTGCTGGTTGACCGGCTGGCGGCCGACCTGGGCGGCCTGTTGCGCCAGCACCTGGCCGGCCGGCGGCCCGGCCACCGGCAGTTCTTGGCGCGGGTGGAACAGGCCGCGCAGGGCCTGGCCGGCGCCGCCGACCGGCAGCTCAAAGACCAGGTGCCGGCGCTGCGCCGGCGCCTGTACAGCGAGGGCCTGGACGAGGCCCTGGTGGCCACCAGCTTTGCCCTGGTGCGCGAGGTGGCGCAGCGCCGCCTGGGCCTGCGCCCGTTCGACGTGCAGCTGCTGGGCGCCCGGGTGATGCTCGAAGGCAAGATCGCCGAGATGGAAACCGGCGAGGGCAAGACCCTCACCGCCACGCTGCCGGCCTGCACCGCAGCGCTGGCCGGCATCCCCGTGCATGTGGTCACGGTCAATGACTTCCTGGTGCAGCGGGATGCCACCTGGATGGCGCCGCTCTACAAGTTCTTCGGCCTCAGCGTGGGCACCATCACCGAGGGCATGGACGCCGAGCAACGCCGCGCCGCCTATGCCTGCGACATCACCTACTGCACCAACAAGCAGCTGGTGTTCGACTACCTCAAAGACCGCCTGGTGCTGGGCGACGAAGCGCGCCACCTGCAGGGCGGGCTGGACGCACTGCACAGCGCCCAGCCGCGCAGCCGCCAGATGCTGTTGCGCGGCCTGTGCTTCGTGATCATCGACGAGGCCGACAGCGTGTTGATCGACGAGGCGCGCACGCCGCTGATCATCTCCAACATCGGTGACACCAGCTATGAGCAGCAGGTCTATGCCGAAGCGGTGGCCATCGCCCGGCAGCTGCGCTCGGGGCTGCACTACGCCATCCGTCCGCGTGAGCGTGAGGCCGACCTGAGCGCGCAAGGCCAGCGCCAGGTGGACGAACTGGCCGCGCCGCTGGGCGGCGTGTGGGTGGGCCCGCGCCGGCGCGAGGAGCTGGTGCGCCGGGCGCTGGCGGCGCTGCACCTGTTCCAGCGTGACAAACACTACCTGGTGCGCGGCGGCAAGATCCAGATCATCGACGAATACACCGGCCGGGTGATGGCCGACCGCTCATGGGAGCGTGGCCTGCACCAGATGATCGAGGCCAAGGAGGGCGTGGCCATCAGCGGCCAGCAAGAGACGCTGGCGCGCATCAGCTACCAGCGTTTCTTCCGCCGCTACTTGCGCGTGGCCGGCATGACCGGCACCGCGCGTGAAGTGGCGCGCGAGCTGTGGTCGGTCTACCGGCTGCCGGTGGTCAGCATCCCGACCAACCGGCCGTCACAGCGGCGCCAGCTGCC
>JANNMP010000649.1:0-9796 GCA_031398015.1 Burkholderiaceae bacterium | reverse complement strand
GAAGGAGGGCCGCAGGCCCGGGGGGACACGGAGTCAGCCAGTCACCCGCCGTCCTCGTCCTCGCGGCAGCCGTTGTAAGCACGCTTGCGTACACCCGCACACCATCAAGCCGCCACCATCTTGCGCACCACAGGCGCCTCGCGGATCGGCAAATGCATCAGCGCCGCCGCCACCGCCAGGCCGATGTCGATCATCCACACGGTGTCGAAGCTGCCGGTGGCCTGGAAGATCTGGCCACCCAGCCAGGCACCCAGAAAGCCGCCGACCTGGTGGGTCAGCATCACCACGCCGAACAGCGTGGCCATGTGGCCGACGCCGAAGAACTTGGCCACCAGCCCGGCGGTGGGCGGCACGGTGGACAGGAAGGTCAGCCCCATGAAGGCGGCAAACACCAGCACCACCGGCCCGGTCTTGGGCGCCAGCAAGAACACCAGCACTGCCACCGCGCGTGATGCGTACACCAGCGCCAGCAAGTGCTTCATGCGCCAGCGGCCTACCGCCCAGCCCATGGCGATGCTGCCGATGATGTTGAACAGCCCCAGCACCGCCAGCGCCCAGGCGCTGTACTGCAGCGGCAGGCCGCAGCTGGCCACGATGCCGGGCAAATGCGTGCCCAGAAACGCGACGTGGAAGCCGCAGACGAAGAAGCCCGCCGCCAGCAGGCGGAACGAGCGGTCGGCGATGGAGGTTTTCACTGCGTCGCCGGTGCTGACCTTGGCCTGGCCAGGCGTGGCTGCCTGCGCCGGCGCGCCTTTCAGGATGAAGGCGGCCGGCAGGCACAGCAGCACCAGCAGGCCCATCACCTGCATCGCCTGCACCCAGCCCAGGCCCAGGATCAGGCCGCCGGCCACCGGCGCCATCACGAACTGGCCGAACGAGCCACCCGCGTTGACGATGCCGGTGGCGAGACCCCGCTTGTTCTCGGGCAGCAGCCGGGTGGTGGTGGCCATCAGCACCGCCGGCCCGGCCATGCCGGCGCCACCGGCTGACAACACGCCGATGGCGAAGATCAGCCCGGCGGTGCTGGTCATCAGCGGCGTGATGATGGTGCCCACCGCCACCAGCACGGCGCCCACCAGCAGCACCCGGCCGGCGCCGTGTTTGTCGGCCATGGCGCCGGCAAAGGGCTGGGTCAGCCCCCACCACAGCTGGCCGAAGGCAAACGCCAGGCTGATGCTGCCCAGCCCCAGGCCGGTGGCGGTGTTCAGCGGGCCCAGGAACAGGCCCATGCTCTGGCGTGTGCCCATGGTCAGCGCAAAGGTGCCGGCGGCAGCCAGCAGCACCAGCCACACTGGCCACAGCCGCAGTGGGGCGGGTGGGTTGGACGCAGCAGCGGTGTCAGCCATGGTGTGTTTCTGCGCCAGCGGCGTCCAGCAGGTTGAGGGATTCCTGGATCAGCGCATGCAGCGCCGCCACACGTTGTTCGCCCAGCGTGTGGTTCAAACGGTCTTGCGCCAGGCGCCAGCGGCGGCGGGCCTGTTCGCGCAGCACACGGCCGGCATCGGTGATGCTGACCGTGCGGCTGCGGCCGTCGCTGCCCGGGGCCATGGCCACCCAGCCGGCGGCCAGCATCGGCTGCAGGTTGCGGCTGAGCGTGGACGGCTCCAACCTCATCGCCCGCGCCAGGTCACCGGGGCGCAGCGGCCCCAGGCGCTGCAACGCCGACAGCAGCGAGTACTGGCTGGTCTTGAGGCCCACGCCGGCCAGCTCGCCATCAAACACCAGGCCGACGCGGCGCGCCAACTGGCGCAATTGGTGGTGGGTGCAGCCCGACGGTGGTGGCAGCGCTGCGGCCAGGCTGTCCAGCAGCGACGGCGCGGCGTTGCCGGGCTTCTTGGACACAACGGCGACAGAAGACATCAAATGATTGTACCTGCAAGGATTGCAGTGACAACGATCAAACAAGGCATCCTCATTGCAGACGCGCCCCGCTGGTCTGCTGGCTGGCTGATTGGCTGGCTGATCGGCAGGCCGTGCTGGCCCGCCTGGCGCGCGGCCGCCGCCCGGTCTGATGGCAACCGCGCTCAGCGGTTCTGGTCAAACCACTGGCGCAGGCGGCGCAGCACCACCAGGGCCCGCTGCAACTCGGCATCTGTCGCCAGCCCGTCCAGCGCCGCCAGGCCCTGGCCCAGCTGCGCCACCGCCGCCTGGCGCGCGGCCAGGCCGGCGGGGCTCAGGCGCACCAGCTTGCCGCGGCCGTCGGCCGGGTCAGGCCGCACCAGCACCAGGCCTTTGTCCTGCAGGCGGGCGATGGTGTTGGTCATGGCCGGCTTGGTGACCTGCATCGCACTGGCCAGTTGCACCAATGCCCGCTCACCACCCAGCCGGCTGAAGTGGTTGAGCACGATGAACTGCGACATGTTCAGCGCCGGCGCCATGCGCCGCGCGGCCAGTGCGGCCGACAGCTGGCTGATGATGCCCACCTCATTGAGCAGCTGGAACACCAGCGGGTCAGGCGGGCCGGGCTGGGCGGCCAGCACCGGTGTGGGCGTGGCTGCGGCAGCGGCAGCGGCAGCGTCAGTGGCCCTGGCAGGGCGGGCTGGCTTGGTTGATGCTGGGCGCGGCATCGGCCGATTGTCTGGCCCGCCGGGGGCCGATCAGACCTGGAACTGGCGCGCCAGCCCGCGCCTTGGCGCCGGCCCCAGCGCCGCCGTGCCGGGCGGCAGATGGCCCAGCCGCGCCAGCATCTGCACCGTGAAGCGCGGTGTCGGCGCGTCCAGCAGCGCATGCATGGCGCGGTGGTGGTCGGCCACCGCCGGGTACTCCTGCAGCGCCTGCTGGTTGGGGTGCACCGCCAGGCCCAGCGCACTGGCTGCCAGGTTGATGCGGGTGTGGGCGCGGCCCGCGGCCACTTGCTGGCTGCGCTGGTTGCCTTCGCTCACCAGCCAGAAGTAGGCCGGCGTGCTGGCGGTGGCGGCCTCAAAGTCCTTGATCTGGCCCTGCACCGCCTGTGAATCGGCGGCGGGGAACTTGCTGCGGTCGAACAGGCCCACGCGGTCCAGCAGCACCAGCAACGGGCTGTCGATGCTGATGCCGTCGCGGTGCTGGTCGATCTCGGCGGCGCCCACACGCAGCAGGCGCACCGATTCCATCATCGCGGCCTCGGTCGTCAGCTCAGTGCGCCAGGCGGCCCTGGTGATGGCCTGGATCGCCGCCAGGCGTTTGCCGTCGGCAGCGGTGGCTGCACCAAAGCGCAGGCCTGGCGTGGTTGGTGAGGTGGCCGCCTCGCGCAGGCGCTGCAGCGCGGCCACGCTGGGCGGGCGTGCCGGGTCGTAGGGCCGGCGATCGGTGCGGCGCTGCAGCACCTGGGCAAACAACGGGTCGGGCTGGACCGCCGCATCGGCCACCAGGCGCACGCTGGCGAACGGCAGGGCGCCCACCTCGGCCAGCGCCGGGCCGGGTTCGCCTTGCGGAAACAGCGCGACGTCGGCGCGGTGGCCACGCTGCGCGGCGGCTTGCACCAGCAGCTCCAGAAAGCCACCGGCGCCCAGCAGGATCTGGCGGCCGAACGGGTCGGTCTCGGGCAGCAGGCGCTGCGGGTCCAGCCGCAGCGTGATTCGCCCAGGCACGGCCAGGTCGGCCAGCCAAGGCTGGCGGTTGTGCGGGTTGGGCGCCAGCAGCGCATGCGCCAGCAGCCAGTGGCGCAGATCGGTCTGCGCCGGTGGCGGCGTCCAAGCGGCAACCGCGCTGCTGGGAATCTGTGCTGCGCTGCAGCCGGCCAGCAGCGGGCTGGCAGCAGCCGCCCAGACCAGGCCGCCGCTGCTGCAGCGGATGAATTGGCGGCGTTGCATTGCGGGCTCCTGTGTTGGCATGGATTTAGTTTAACGTTTAACTAAACCGGCATGCAAGTGTTCTTCTGCGCTCGTGTTCTTCTGCGCTCGCAGCCCGCGCCAGTCGTCAGTACCCGCGTGTGCGGTCCACCAGGTTGGGCAGCGGCGCGCCGCTGCGCAGTGCCTGCAGCCCGGCGATGAACTGCGCGGCCACCGTCTCGGGCGAGCTTTGCCCGGCGATGTGCGGCGTGATGGTGATGCCCGGCAGCGTCCACAGCGGGTCGTCGGCGGTCATCGGCTCGGTGGCTTGCACGTCCAGCGTGGCGCCGGCCAGGTGGCCGGATGACACCGCCGCGATCAGGTCGGCCTCGACCACATGCTGGCCACGCGCAATGTTGACCAGGTAGGCGCCACGCGGCATGGCCGCAAACGCGGCGGCATTGAGCAGGCCCTCGGTCTGCGCTGTCAGCGCCAGTGCGTTGACCACGATGTCGGCGTTGGCCAGCGCTGCATGCAGTGGCCCGCTGCTGCGCTGCCAGGCGCTGACGGCGAAGCCGATGGCCTGCAGCACACGCCCGATCTCACGCCCGATGGCGCCCCAGCCCAGCACCAGCACCCGGCTGTGGGCGGCGCCCATCGGGTGGCGCAGCCATTGCCGGGTGCGCTGCTGGGCGTCGTAGCGTGGCTGGCCGCGCACCTGGCGCAGCACCATCGCCGCCACGTACTGGGCAATGCCCAGCGCCTGGCCGGGGTCGACCATGCGCGACACCACCACCTGCGGCGCCAGGTCGGGCACCAGCAGCTTGTCCACGCCAGCCGCCATCGCAAACACCCAGCGCAGGTTGCGCAGCCGCCCCGCCAGGCCGGGCGGAAAGCGCCAGCCCAGCACCACGTCGATGCTGGCCAGCGTGGCATCGTCCAGCGCGCGGCTGAACGGCAGCAGCGTCAGCTGCGGCGCTTGCCGCGCCAAGGCATCGACCAGCGGCGCGGCGATGGCGGCATCGGCCGCCAGCAGGATGGGAGCTTGGGTGTTCATGGCGCTGCAGTGTGGCCGTGCGCCTGCTGCCGGCCTGTCTTGCGCGTGACCCGCGCTAGCATCCAAGGCGCGTCGCGCCAGCCCGACGCGTGACACCTCCACCCCAGCCACCAGGAGCGACCATGGCCAAGAGTCAGCAACGCAGCAGCAAGGAAACCAAGAAGCCGAAGAAGGATGCGTCCAGCGCCAAGCCGCTGTCGCCGGACGCGGTGTCGGCACCCATCACCACCGTGGTGATGGAACGTGGCAAGAAGGCCAAAGCGAAGTAAGCCGGCAGCGCCGGCGCGTCACGCAGCCGGGCGCTTGGTCTCGTCGATGTCCACCATGTGCCACCAGCGGTTGCCGAACAGCGGCCGCCGGTAGCCCACCAGCCAGGGCTGGGCCATGTCGGTGTAGATGCGGTGCACATGCTGCTTGTAGGGCGCATACACCGCCGACAAACGCCTGGCTTCAAGGAACAGCGCGTCGCGCTCGGGCCCGTTGGGCAACGCTGACATGCGGTTGAACAGGGCATCAAACGCCGGCAGCCGAAAGCGCGACAGGTTGGCCGTGCCCGATGCCGGCCCGTACAGGCGCTGCAGCGCGCTCTGCCCGTCCAGCTGGCTGGCCGACGAGCCGACGCGCCAGATCTGCACCTTGCCGGCCTGCATGGCTTTCAAGTTCTCGGGCCATTTGGCGAACTTGAACTCGACGTTGATGCCGATGGCCGCCATGTTCTTCTGCCACAGCTCGTCCAACTGGCGCTCGAAGCTGTCGGGGATGGTGCGGCGCACCAGCTTCAGCGGCATGCCGTCGGGCTGCTCACGCCAGCCGTCGCCGTCACGGTCCACATAGCCATGCATGTCCAGCAGCGCACGCGCCCTGGCGGGGCTGTATTCGCCCATCTCGCTGCGGTAGGCCGGGTCGTAGCCGGTGGTGTGCGGCACCGACGGTGACTGCGCCGGGATCGCCTGGCCACGCCGCGCCAGGTTGATCTCGCGCGGGATGTCCACCGCCAGGTTCAGCGCCCGGCGCAGCGCAATGCGCGCCGGGCTGTAGCCGCCGACCACCGGGTCTTCCATGTTGTAGACGGTGAGCACACCCTCGGGCCCGACGGTGCGCATGCCCTGGATGCCCCGCTTGGCCAGGTTGGGCGCCACCTGGCCGCCTGGCATGGCCACGGTGGAAAAGTCATCGGGCACACGCTCGATGAAGTCATGCTGGCCGTTCAAGAAGCTCAGCCAGCGCGGCTGGTTCTCTTCAACCACCGCCACCACCACCCGGTCGACCAGCGGCAGGCGCCGGCCCTTGAAGCGTGCCAGCAGCGCCTGGCCCTGGGCATCACCCGGCGCAGGGTGGGCGTCGTCGTCGTACACCCGGTGCCGGTGGCCGGGGTTGCGCTCGAACACCATCTCGGAGCTGCGTCGCCACTGCACCAGCTTGAACGCCCCGGTGCCCACCGGATGCTCGGCGATCTTGTCGCCGTAGAACTGCACCACCTCGCGCGCCACCGCGCCGTACAAGCCGTTGTCGGCCAGCAGCTCCAGCAGGCGCGGGCGTGGCTCGGCCACGGTCAATTGCAGGGTGTGGCGGGCGGTGGCCTGCAGGCCGGGCACATCGGCGCCGTAGTCAAACGGCGTGCGGCTGTCCAGCGCACGCTGGCGCACGGCGTCCAGCCCCACCAGGCCTTGCTCGGCCACGTCGCTCCAGGCCTGGCTTTTGTTGGCGGGGTCGGCAAAGCGCTGGAAGCTGTAGACGTAGTCCAACGCCGTCAGCTCACGCCGCTGGCCGCCAAAGGCCGGGTCGTCGGCAAAGAAGATGCCCGGCCGGATGTGGATGGTGAAGCGGCGGAAATCGGCCGACACCTCGGGCAGTGCGGTGGCCGTCAGCGGGATGATCTGTGACGGCCTCGCCAGGTGGTCGTACTGGTACAGGCCTTCAAAGATGTGGGCGGTGACGGTGCGTGAATACAGGTCAGAGATCTTGGCCGGGTCGAAGCCGGTCTCGGCAATGCGAAACGCATAACGCAGCGTTCTGGGCGCGTCCTTCAAGCCTGTGGTGGTGGGCGCTTGTGCCCAGGCCTCGGGCACCACACCCGACAGCGCGGCTGCCGCCAGCATGCGCCTGCGGTCTGGTGAACACGCAGGCACATGCTCAGGAACATGCTCAGGCACAGGCTCAGGCACGCTGGCCCCCACGCGCCGGGTCCACATCCACCTGGTGCCACCAGTCCAGCCAGAACGGCGCGCGGCGGTAGCCTTGCACCCAGGGGTGAAACAGCTCATTGGCCACCCGGTGCACCAACACCTTGTAGGGCATGTAGACGGCGGCCAGGCGCTTGGCCTGCAAGAACAGCGCGGCGCGCTGCGGCCCGTCGGGCAGCGACTGCATTTGCTCGAACACGGCGTCGAACGCCGGCAGCCTGAAGCGCGCCAGGTTGCCCTCACCGGCCTGCGGGCCGTACCAGCGGCGCAGCGCGTCCTGGCCGTCGGGCTGGTCGGCCGACGCGCCCAGCATCCACATCTGCAGGCTGCCGCTGCGCGCTGATTTCAGGTTGCTGGGCCACTGCGCGATCTTGAACTCGCAGCGCACGCCCACCGCCTTCAGGCAACCCTGCCACACCTCGTTGAACAGGCGGTAGATCTGCTCGGGCTCGGTGGCCATCTGCAGCACCAGCGGGCTGCCATCGGGCTGCTCACGCCAGCCGTCGCCGTTGCTGTCGACATAGCCGTGCAGGTCAAGCAAGGCGCGGGCGCGCGCCGGGTTGTATTCGGCCATGGTGCTGCGGAAGTCCGGGTCATAGCCGATGGTGCCCGGCATCAGTGGCGACTGCGCCGGCACTGCCTGGCCACGCCGCACCAGGCGGATTTCACGCTGCACGTCATAGGCCAGCGACAGCGCGCGCCGCAGTGCCACCTTGGCGGCGGTGGTGCCGCCCACCACCGGGTCGTCCATGTTGAAGAACACCAGGCCGCAGTCAGAGCGCAGGTTGCGGTGCAGTTGCACACCCTGGCGCGCCAGGTTGGGCGCCAGCTTGCCGTTGGGCACCGCCAGCGTGGCGAACTCGATCGGCACCGAGCCGGTGTTGGCCGCCAGGCAATCAACCTCGCGGTTCAGAAAGCTCAGCCACAGCGGCTGCTGCTCCTCGATCACCGACACCTCCACCCGGTCGACCATCGGCAGGCGCTGGCCCTGGAACCTGGCCAGCAGGGCCTGGCCCTCGACATCCCCTGCCGCCGGTTGGGCGCTGTAGCGCTCATCGCGAAAGCGTGGGTTGCGCACCAGCACGATCTTGCTGCCACGCAGCCACTGCGCCAGCAAAAACGGCCCGGTGCCCACCGGGTGCGCGCCGGCCTCGTCGCCATGGTGCTGCACCACCTCACGCGCCTGGGCCGGGTGGATGTCGTTCTGCGTCAGCAGGCTGATGAAGCGCGGGCGCGGTGCGGCCAGCGTGAAGCGCAGCGTGTGGCTGTCGATCGCCACCATGCCGGGCACAGGCGCGTCGTAGTCCAGCCCGCGCTTGGCGGCCAGTGCGGCCTGGCGCAACTCGGCCAGGCCGAGCAGGCCTTCTCCCAGCACGGTATTGGCGTTGGGGCCCTTGTTGACCGGGTCAACGCTGCGCTTGATGCCGTACAGCACGTCAGCGGCCACCAGTTCACGCGGCTTGCCGCCGAACACCGGGTGGTCGGCAAAGAACACACCGCGCTTCAGGCGCACTGTCCAGACGGTGAAATCGGCCGACACCTCGGGCATGCCGTCGGCCAGGCGCGGCACCACGTTGGCGGGGCGGGCCAGCGGGTCATAACCGTAGAGTGACTCGAAGATGTGGGCGGTGACGGCGCGGGAATAGATGTCGCTGATGCGCGCCGGGTCAAACGTGGTTTCGGCCGAGTTGAAGGCCACGCGCAGCACCTTCTGCGCGGCAGGCCCGGCCGCCAGCAAGGGCAGCGCAGCGGGGGCTGCCAGCGCGCTGACCAGCACGGCACGGCGGCGGGCGCTGCGGGGGTGGTGCGGTGCTGCGGCAGCGGCTGGTGCGGATGGCATGCGGCGAAGTCTAGCGGCGCGGCCCGGCAGCGTCGGCCAGGTGCGTTGGCGCCCCGCTGGCCTAGACTCGCGCGTCCAACGCCGTTGCAGGAGCCCCGAGCCACCCATGCTGGCCTACGTCATCAAACGCCTGTGGCAGATGGTGCCCACGCTGTTCGGCGTGGTGCTGCTGGTGTTCCTGCTGTTCCACTTCTTCGGCAGTGACCCTAGCATCATCCTGGCCGGGCAGAACGCCACCGCCGAGCAGATCGCCGCCATCCGCCAGCAGCTTGGCCTGGACCAGCCGGCCTATGTGCAATTCGGCATCTTCCTGAAGCAGATCGTCACCTTCGACTGGGGCCGCAGCTGGGCCACCAACGAAGCGGTGAGCACGCTGTTTGCCACCCGCATGCCGGCCACATTGACGGTGATGCTGCCGATCCTGGTGCTGGACACGCTGCTGGCCGTGCCGATTGCACTGGGCGTGGCCTATGTGCGCGGCTCGCTGACCGACCGCGCGCTGATGGTGGCCACCACGGTGGCGCTGTCGATCAGTTTCCTGGTCTACATCATCGTCGGCCAGTATGTGTTCGGCTTCCAGCTGGGCTGGTTTCCGGTGCAGGGCTGGAGTGGCAGCCTGAGCCAGAACCTGCTGCAGTACACACCGCTGCCGGTGCTGCTGGCGGTGATGGTGGGGGTGTCGCCGCAGACCCGGCTGTATCGAAGCTTCTTCCTCGACGAGCTGGGCCATGACTATGTGCGCACCGCGCGCGCCAAGGGCCTGACCGAAGGCGTGGTGCTGTTCAAGCATGTGCTGCGCAACGCGATGATCCCCATCCTCACCAACGTGGGCCTGGCGCTGCCGGGCATCTTCGTCGGCAGCTTTCTGATCGAGGTGTTCTTCTCGATCCCCGGCCTGGGGCGCGAGGTGCTGTTGGCGGTGAACCGCAGCGACTATCCCGTCATCCAGGCCGCCACGGTGTACCTG
>JANNMP010000331.1:0-16193 GCA_031398015.1 Burkholderiaceae bacterium | reverse complement strand
GTCGAAACCAGCGGCCGATCATCGGTATCTCCTTGCCCCGCAGGGCGGTTGAAGCATGCAACGAGCCTACCAGCCCGGCTGCGCGGCCTGCGGCCGGGCGCCTGGGCGCAAACCTGGTGGCCGGTGTGGTGGCCGGTGCGGAGGCCGGTGCGGTGGCCGAAGTGGCGGCAGTTCGTGCCGCTGTTCACACCTTGGCCGCAGGGGCTGCGACTGAACAATCACTTCAGCCCGCACTGCCCGCTGCCGACATGCTTGTGATGAACCCGCTGCACGCCCCGATGTCCCTGCCCCTGCACTGGCTGCCCCGCTGGATGGCCCGCCGCCACAGTGGGCCAGCCAGCACACTGGTGCAGAGCCGGGTTGAAGTCTGCCCGCCCGAGCTGTTTGCGTCGTCGCTGTCATGGCGCGGGCGGCTGCAGCGCTGGAGCACGCGGCTGCTGCACCAGGCCGCGCCCTGGCTGCCCGAGCCGGCACGCCCGGTCAACCGCCTGGCGCTGGTGAAGACCGAGTTCCGCGACAGCCTGTCAGACCTGACCAGCCTGCCGGCCCAGCACCTGCTGGACCGCATCGAGCGGGCCCGCTCGCTGCGCGAGATGTGGCACCTGCGCTCCAGCCTGTATGGCGAGGTGTCGATGGCGCTGACCCAGAGCGAGGCCGAGCGCCGCCTGGCGCGCTTGAACCGGCACTTTCCCACCCGCACACCGCGCCCGGGCCTGGCAACGCTGCCCTGATGCAGGCCGCCACCGCCACCCGGCCGCCGCGCCAGTATTTCAGCGCTGCTGTCGCCGCGCCGCTGCTGGGCGGCCCCGGCCTGCCGCAGGACCGCCATGCCCGCATTGCCGCACGGCGCAGCTTCGTGGGCTTGAAGCAGCAGTTCATGGCAGCCATCGATGCGCTGGACGGCGTGCGTGGTGACTGGCTGCGCCACCAGGTGCGCCAGGCCCATGAGCCGGTGGACCTGTGGCTGCTGCGTGGCGCGGTGTTTGCCGCGCTGCGCACGCAGGACAGCCACAGCCAGCGCAGCCGCAGCGACCTGCACCGCGTGCTCGACAGCGCCTTCCCCGACAACGGCGCGCTGCTGGCCTTCGGCAAACGGCTGCAGCCGCGATGACTGCCCCGACCAGCAGTGCTCAAGCAACTGCCAGATAGTCACCCTTGCCCAGCGGCACACCGGCGTGGCGCAGCAATGCATAGGCAGTGGTGACATGGAAGAAGAAGTTCGGCAACGCCCAGTGCTGCAGGAAGAACTGGCCGGTCATGCGCGCCGGCTCACGCGGCGCGCGCATCGGGATCACGATGTCGCGCTCCTCACTGCCGGCAAAGGCCTCGGCCGGCACTGAATTCACATAGTCCAGCGTCTTCTGGATGCGCGCGCGCAAGTCGCCCAGGCTGGCCTCGTTGTCGTCGAACTTCGGCAGCTCCTGGCCGGCCAGGCGCGCCACGCAGCCCTTGGCAGCGTCACTGGCAATGCGGATCTGCGCCACGAACGGCAGCATGTCGGGCGCCAGGCGCAACTGCAGGTAGTTGGCGGTGTCGAACTGGCGCGCCGTGGCATGGGCCTCGGCTTTGTCCAGCCAGGCCAGCATGGCGCCGAGCTGGCGGTTGAACAAGGGCACGCTGGCCGAGTGCATCGAGATGGGCATGGGGGCTCCGCAAGGGGTGGCTGTGGGAGCGCCATGATGTCAGGTGCGGGCACAATCCCGCGCCTGACCATGAACATCATCATCCTCGACGACTACCAGGATGCGGTGCGCAAACTGCGCTGCGCCGCCCGGCTGGAACCCTACAACGCCAAGGTCTTCACCAACACCGTCAAGGGCATCGGCCAGCTGTCGGTGCGCTTGCGTGACGCCGAGGTGCTGGTGTTGATCCGCGAGCGCACGCACTTTCCGCGCGCGCTGCTGGAAAAGCTGCCCAAGCTGCGGCTGCTGGTGCAAACCGGCAAGGTGGGCCCGCACATCGACGTGGACACCTGCACCCGGCTGGGCATTGCGGTGGCCGAGGGCACGGGCTCGCCGGTGGCCGCCGCCGAGTTGACCTGGGCCCTGACCATGGCCGCCATGCGCCGCCTGCCGCAGTACATCGGCAACCTGAAGCACGGCGCCTGGCAGCAAAGCGGGCTGAAGGCGGCCAGCATGCCGCCCAATTTCGGCCTCGGCCTGGTGCTGCGCGGGCGCACGCTGGGCGTCTGGGGCTACGGCAAGATCGGCTCGCTGGTGGCCGGCTACGGCCGCGCCTTCGGCATGCAGGTGCAGGTGTGGGGCAGTGACAACTCACGCCAGCGCGCAGTGGCTGACGGCCACCAGGCCGCCGCCAGTTGCCAGGCGTTTTTTGCCGACTGCGATGTGCTGAGCGTGCACCTGCGCCTGAACGACACCACCCGCGGCCTGATCAAGCTGGAAGACCTGGCGCTGATGAAGCCCACCGCGCTGTTTGTCAACACCTCGCGCGCCGAGCTGGTGGAAGACAGCGCCCTGGTCTCGGCGCTGAACAAGGGCCGCCCCGGCCTGGCGGCGGTGGACGTGTTCGAGGCCGAGCCCATCTTGCAGGGCCACCCGCTGCTGCGGCTGGAAAACGCCATCTGCACGCCGCATATCGGCTATGTGGAGCAAGACAGCTACGAGCTGTACTTCGGCTCGGCGTTCGACAACGTGATCAATTTCATCGCCAACCGGCCCAGCAACATCGTCAACCCAGAGGCGTTCAAGGTGATCCGTTGAGCGCTGCGGCCAAACCGGCCCAGACAGCGGCCGAGACGCCGGCCCAGGCGCTGGCCACGCGGCAACTGCAGGGCGTGCGCTGGTCACTGCTGTTCGGCAACTTCAGCGTCGGCTGCGGCGTGATGGTGACTGCCGGCACGCTGAACGACCTGGCCGCCAGCCTGCAGGTCAGCGTGTCGGTAGCCGGCCAGATGATCGCGGTGGCTGCGGTGGTGATGGCATTGGGCGCGCCGCTGCTGGCCGCCGTGGTGGCCGGCATCGACCGCCGCCGCCTGCTGGCACTGGCCCTGCTGTGGTTTGCCGCCGGCCATGCGCTGTGCGCGCTGGTGCCGGGTGGTGTGTCGGGTTATCTGCCGCTGCTGCTGCTGCGAAGTTTCACCGTGCTGGGCGCGGCGGTGTTCACGCCGCAGGCCGCCGCCGCCGTGGGCGTGATGGCCAGCACCGCCCAGCGCGGCCAGGCCGTCACCTTCATCTTTCTGGGCTGGTCGTTTGCCAGCGTGATGGGCATGCCGCTGTCGGCCTGGGTGGGTGAGATGTGGGGCTGGCGCTGGGCCTTCGTGGGCGTGGCCGGGCTCGCCGGCACGGCAGCGGTGTGGGTGTGGCGCACCATGCCCGACGGTGTGCGCCCTGCCGCACTCAGCCGCGCCGCCTGGGCCCAGGTGCTGGGCAGCCCCACGCTGATGGCGGTGGTGTTTGTCACCGTGCTCAGTGCCGCCGGGCAGTTCACGCTGTTCACGTACTTTGCGCCTTATTACCGCCAGGTGCTGGGCGCCACGCCGGCGCAGATCAGCCTGTTGTTTCTGTGGTTTGGCGCCGTGGGCGTGCTGAGCAATGTGCTGCTGTCGCGCCACATCGACCGCATCGGCGCAGCGCGTGCGGTCGGCGTGCTGCTGGGCTGCATGGCGCTGTCATTGGCCATCTGGCCGCTGGGCCACAGCCTGGTGTGGATGGCGCTGGTGCTGGTGCCCTGGGCGCTGGGCTGTTTTGCCTCGCAGTCGGCACAGCAGGCGCGCCTGGTGCTGGCCGCGCCGGTGCTGGCGCCGGCGCTGGTGGCGCTGAACTCATCAGCCATGTACGCCGGCCAGGCGCTGGGCGCGTCTGGCGGCGGCCTGTTGATGGCCCAAAGCGGCTACGGCCCGCTGCACTGGGTGGGGCTGGCCTGGATGCTGGCAGCCATTGGCCTGAGCGTCTGGGCCGCGCGCCGCATGGCCGCTGGCACTTGAGGCCATGGCCGCCACCAGCGCTGACGGCCTGCGCCGCCCGGCCAGCAAGGCCGAGCTGTTCAAGGTCTTCACCCGGCTGGCGTTGCAGGGCTTTGGCGGCGTGCTGCCGGTGGCCCACCGTGAACTGGTGGAACGTGAACGCTGGCTGAGCCCACAGCAGTTCGTCGAGTTGCTGACACTCGGCCAGGTGCTGCCGGGGCCCAACATCATCAACATCGCCATCGTCATCGGTGACCGCTTCTTTGGCTGGCGCGGCGCGGTGGCCGCTTGCGCCGGCCTGCTGCTGCTGCCGCTGTTCATCGTGCTGGGCCTGGCGATTGCCTACCAGCAGCAGGCCGCCAACCCGGCGGTGGCCGGTGCGCTGCGTGGCATGGGCGCGGTGGCCGCCGGCCTGGTGCTGGCCACGGCGGTGAAGCTGTCACGCACCGCCCGCACCAGCCCGCTGGGCCTGCCGGTGTGTGCGGCGCTGGGGCTGGCCACATTCGTGGGCGTGGGCCTGCTGCGCTGGCCGATGGTGTGGGTGGTGCTGGGCCTGGGCGGCCTGGGCATGGCGCTGGCCTGGCGGCGCCTGCGTGTGGCCAACGCTGCGGACGCTGCGGACGCTGCGGACACTGCGGACACTGCGGACACTGCGTGATGGCCTGGGGCCAGATGCTGTCGATGCACGGCCTGGGCTGGGCCGACCTGGCAGGCCTGTGTGCCCACTTCATGTTGCTGTCGCTGCTGGCGGTGGGCGGCGCCATCACCACCGCGCCCGACATGCAGCGCTATCTGGTCGGCCAGCAGGGCTGGATGACGGATACGCAGTTCACCGCCGGCGTGGCCATCGCCCAGGCCGCCCCCGGGCCCAACATCCTGTTCGTGGCGGTGATGGGCTGGCATGTGGCCGGGGTGGCCGGGGTGCTGGCCACGATGCTCGGCATCATGGGCCCGTCATCCTTGCTGGCATTGGCCGTGGGCCGCTTCGGCCAGCGCCGCGCCGATGCCATCGCGCTGCGCGCGTTCACCGCCGGGCTGATGCCGCTGACGCTGGGCCTGCTGGTGTCCACCGGCTGGGTGCTGACCGCGCCGGTGCGGCTGCACTGGGTGGCCGCGGTGCTGGTGCTGGGCACGGTGGTGGTGGCGGTGCGCAGCAAGTGGAGCCCGATGTGGCTGATCGGCGCGGGTGCGCTGGTTGGTGCACTGGCCTTGCAGCCAAGCTGAGCGGCCGCATGCTCAATGCCTGGCACGACATCCAGCAGCTGCCGCTGTTCATCGGCGCCGGCTTGCTGCTGAACATCACGCCCGGCGTGGACATGGCGCTGGTGCTGCGCAGCAGCGGGGCGTTGGGCTTTCGCGCCGGCGCGGCGGCAGCGCTGGGTGTCAGTGCGGGCTGCACGGTGCACATTTGCGCTGCCGCGCTGGGTGTGGGCGCGCTGCTGCTGGCGTCGCCCATGGCGCTGGCGGCCCTGCAGTGGCTGGGCGCGGCTTACCTGGTGTGGCTGGGCATCGGCCTGCTGCGCAGCCACGCGGCAGCGCAGACCAACAGCGCGGCCGCATCCGCAGCACCGCTCTTGCGCCGGTGGTTTGCGCAAGGCTTCTTGACCAACGCGCTCAACCCCAAGGTGGCGCTGTTCTTCCTGGCATTTGTGCCGCAGTTCATCAGCACTGGCGCCACCCAGCCGGCGCTGGCCTTTGTGCTGCTGGGCAGCGTGTTCGTGTTCAACAGCACGCTGGTGAACCTGTTGCTTGCGGCCGCTGCCGCCGCCCTGCGCCAGTGCCTGGCAACGCGGCCGCTTTGGCAGCGCGCCGGGCCGTGGCTCAACCGCAGCGTGGGTGCGCTGTTCGTGGCCCTGGGTTGCAAGCTGGCACTGGGTGCCAGCGCACGCTGAGCCGCATTGGCCCGGCAGCGGCTCGCGTCAGCCCGGCAGCGGCTCGCGTCAGCCCGGCGCCGGCAGCAGGCGCTGCACCAGCGGGTGCAGCACCTTC
The DNA here is from genome assembly GCA_031398015.1 of Burkholderiaceae bacterium. GTDB lineage: Bacteria > Pseudomonadota > Gammaproteobacteria > Burkholderiales > Burkholderiaceae_C > Pseudaquabacterium. The sequence goes on along the minus strand of JANNMP010000331.1, from coordinate 10,282 downwards.
TTCTCAGTGGCGATGGCGTAGAACTGCTCTTCCAGACCGTCGCCGTCGGCCACCCGCTGCACGTCATAACGTGCCACCAGCTTGTCATGCGCCAGCAGCGGCGCCGGGAACACGCCCATGCCGGCGGCGGCAAACGTGACCAGCAGCGCGCTGTCTTCGAACTCACCCACCACCAGCGGCAACACGCCACGGCGCTCGAACCACATGTCCAGCCGGCTGCGCACTGCCGCATGCGCGGTGGGCAGCAGCACCGGCAGGCTGGCCAGGTTCTGCGGGAAGCCCTTGCTGGCTTGCGCCGCCAACGCCGGCGGTGCATACCAGGCCAGCGCCGAGCTGCCCACCGCATGGCTGTAGACGCGCAGATTGCGGTTGGGCGGCGCAGGCCGGTCTGACAGCACCACATCCAGCCGGTGCAGCGCCAGGTCAGCCAGCAGGCGGTCGAACTCGTCTTCATGGCACAGCAGGCGCAGTTGCGCGGTGGCCATCACCGGCTGCAGCAACTGGCGCACCACCAGCTTGGACAACCCGTCGGAGATGCCCACCACCAGCCGCACCTGCGGTGCAGCCACCGCGTTGCGCACCACCGCCGGCAGTTGCGCGCCCAGCGCAAAGATCTGGTCGGCCTGGCGCAGCGCGGCCTGGCCGGCATCGGTCAAGGCCAGGCCGCGGCCGGCGGGCTTGAGCAATTGCTGGCCGAGCGCGCGCTCCAGTTCACGCACCTGGGTGCTGACGGTCTGCACCGCCATGCCCAGCCTGATGGCCGCTTTGGACACGCCGCCCTCCTTGGCCACGACCCAGAAGTAGTACAGGTGGCGGTAGCTGAAGTCCAGGCTCATGGTCAGGCAATGCAGGATGAATGATCAGCAATTCTCTGCTTTTTCAGATGTGTTGGCGCGCCTATGGTTCGCCAGCCTTCCAACCCCAACCGACTGGAGCCCTGCCATGCAAGTGATCTTCGAGTCCCGCGATCCCCAGGCCTTGCAACTGCGCCAAATGGCCGTGTCGCGGCTGCAGTTTGTCTTGCGCCGCTTGCTGTGGCTGGTGCCACGCGCCACGCTGCGGCTGTCCGACGTGAACGGCCCACGCGGTGGTGTCGACAAGCGCTGCCAGGTTGAACTGGCCACCGACGGCGGCGGCACGGTGGTGATCACCGCCGTGGCGCGCGACTGGCGCAGCGCGCTGGACAACGCCCTGGCCCGCGCCGCCCGCGTTCTGCTGCGGCTGTGGCAGCGCGGGCGCAGCCACCAGCGTGGCAAACCGCCTGCCGCCAACCTGGCGTGATCAGCGGCTGAGCAGGCCACGCAGCGCGTCAAGCAACACCGCAAGCAACACACCCACCCCACAAGAAAGGACAACCCATGGAAGCCCTTCAGCTCTTCTTGCAAACCCCGTTTCTGGGCAAGGCCGCCTGGATCTGGCTGGTCTTCATCGGCGTGGTGGTCACGCTGCTGGCGCTCGACCTGGGTGTGCTGCACAAAGACGACCGCGAGATCGAGGTCACTGAAAGCCTGTGGCTGTCGGCCGGCTACATCAGCGTGGCGGTGCTGTTTGGCGTGTGGGTGTGGTGGATCATGGGCGCGCAGGCCGGCACCGAATACTTCACCGGTTTCATGATCGAGAAGTCACTGTCGATGGACAACGTGTTTGTCATCGCGCTGATCTTCAGCTACTTCGCCATCCCCCGGCAGTACCAGCACCGGGTGCTGTTCTGGGGCATCCTGGGCGTGATCGTGTTGCGCGCCATCATGATTGCGCTGGGTGCCACGCTGATCAGCCAGTTCAGCTGGATCTTGTACGTGTTTGGTGCCTTCCTGGTGGCCACCGGCATCAAGATGTGGATCGTGGCCGACCACATGCCCGACATTGCCAGCAACCCGGTGCTGAAGTTCCTGCGCAAGCGGCTGAAGGTCACCGATGGGCTGCACGGCAACAGCTTTTTTGTGCACAAGCCTGACCCGGTGACGGGCAAGGCTGTGCGCTGGGCCACGCCGCTGTTCCTGGCGCTGTGCATGGTCGAGTTGATCGACCTGGTGTTTGCGGTTGACTCGGTGCCAGCGATCTTTGCCATCACCAGTGACCCGTTCATCGTCTACACCAGCAACATCTTTGCCATCCTGGGCCTGCGGGCGCTGTACTTCGCGCTGGCAGCAATGATCCACCGCTTCGCCTACCTCAAGTACGCGCTGGCCCTGGTGCTGGTGTTCATCGGCAGCAAGATCTTCCTGGTGGGCTTCATCGGCAAGACACCGCCGGCCGTCTCGTTGGGCGTGACGTTTGCGCTGATCGCCGGCGGCGTGGTGGTGTCGCTGTGGAAGACCCGCCATCAAGCGGCACCGATGCCCGGCAAGGCGTGAGCGATGCGGCGGGCATGCTGGCCTGGCAGTGGGGCCGGGCGCCGCTGCCGGCGTGGCCAACTGGCGTTTGGCGTGCGGCGTTTGGCGCGCGGCCGTTGACAGCACCCGGGCGGCAGTTGAACCCCGGGCCCGCCATCAGCTCCAATCACCGCAAACAACACCGCGCAACGGGCGCAGGTGATGCGGAGGACAGCAATGATCTGGCATCTGTTGGTGTGGGCCCTGGTGGCCACGGTGTTGGGCGCCTGGACGCTGGCCTGCATGGGCGTGCATTGGCTGCTGAGCGGGCCCGACTGGGCGGGCATGGGCGGGGGTGGTGGTGCGGGCGGCTGGATGGCCTGGCTGGAGCAATGGCGCATCCCGCTGTGGCTGGCCGATTGGCTGCCGATGGCGTCGATCACCGCACTCAAGGCCTGGCTCACCGCCATCGGCCCGTGGCTGGAATCCTGGCTGGCGCACACGCCCAGCTTGCTGGCCTGGCTGGTGCCGCTGCTGTGGCTGGGCTGGGGCCTGGGGCTGCTGGTGCTGCTGGCGCTGGGGGCGGCTGGCAGCGTGCTGGTGGTGGCGCTGCGCCGCCCTGCCGTAGCGCCAGGCGCAACGGCCAGGTAGGGCCCGCTTCAGGCCGCTGGTGCACCCACCTGCCGGCGTGGGTCGGCGGCGGCAAACGCGTCCAGCTGCTCACAGGCAGCCATCGTGCGCAGCACGGTCGGGATGCCGGCCACCTCGATCTTGAACACCCGCATCACCACCACGATGCTGGCCAGGCAGATGTCGGCCATGGTCGGTGTTTCACCATGGCAGAAGCGGCCCGTGCCGGGCTCGTTGGCCAGGCGCTGCTCCAGTGCCAGCAGGCCGGTGCTGAACCAGTGGATTTGCCAGGCACGCCAGGCAGCGTCATCGAAACCGGCGCTGCCGTTCAGGTACTTCTTGACCCGTGGTGTGATCAGCGGATGGGTGTCGGCCGCCAGCAGCGCCGCCAGTGAGCGCACGCGGGCCCGGCCATGGGCATCGCTGGGCAGCAGCGCTGGCGTGGGGTGGGTCTCTTCGAGGAACTCCAGGATGGCCAGCGATTGCGTCAGCGGCGTGGCCGGCGCGCCTGGCGCATGGTCGATCAGCGCCGGGATGGCGGCCATCGGGTTGACCTGCAGGAAAGCCGCGCTGCGCTGCTCGCCGGCATCAATGTTGATTTGGCGCTCGAGCGGCTGCACGCCCTTCAGATGGCAGGCCACCCGAACACGGTAGGTGGCCGAGGTGCGCCAGAAGGCAAACAGTTCGAAGCGGGCGGGCTGGGCGGTGTGGTTCATCGGGACTCCTGTTTTGGGCCTGTGGCTGGGCAGGCAGCGCGGCGCTGCTGCCTACATCAACACAATGTCGTACTGCTCCGGGCTGAAGCTCGGCTCGGTGCTCAGTGAAATCGGCTTGCCGATGAAATCACTCAGGCCTGCCAGGTGCTGGCTTTCTTCGTCGAGCAGCATTTCCACCACCGCCGCACTGGCCACCACGCGGAACTCTTTCGGGTTGAACTGCCGCGCCTCACGCAGGATTTCGCGCAGCACGTCATAACAAACGCTGCGCGCGGTCTTGACCTGGCCGCGCCCTTCGCAGGTTGGGCAGGGCTGGCACAGCATGTGGGCCAGGCTTTCACGGGTGCGCTTGCGTGTCATCTCCACCAGGCCCAGCTGGGTGAAGCCGCTCACCGTCACCTTGGTGCGGTCACGGCTCAACTGCTTCTTGAACTCGGCCAGCACCGCTGCCTGGTGCTCGTCACGCACCATGTCGATGAAGTCGACGATGATGATGCCGCCCAAGTTGCGCAGCCGCAGCTGGCGGGCCATGGCGCCGGCGGCTTCGAGGTTGGTCTTGAAGATGGTGTCGTCGAAGTTGCGCGCACCGACAAAGCCACCGGTGTTCACGTCCACCGTGGTCAGGGCCTCGGTCTGGTCGATGATCAGGTAGCCGCCGCTCTTCAGGTCCACCCGGCGCGCCAGCGCGCGGGCGATTTCTTCTTCAACGCCGAACAGGTCGAAGATCGGCCGCTCACCCTTGTACAGCGCCAGCTTGGCCGCTGACGATGGCGTGTAGGCGGCGCCAAAGGCCTGCAGCGCGTCGAACTGCAGCTGGCTGTCGATGCGGATGGTCTGGGTGGCGTCGGTGGCCAGGTCGCGCAGCACACGCTGGGCCAGGTTCAGGTCTTCATGCAGCAGGGTGCCGGGCGGCTGGCTCATGCCCTGGGCGCGGATTGCGGCCCAGGCCTTGCGCAGGTAGGCAATGTCGTCGGCCAGCTCGGTGTCACTGGCGTCTTCGGCATTGGTGCGCAGGATGAAGCCACCGGGGGCGCTGCCGTCGCTGGTGGTGGTCAGCTTCAGCATGCGGGCGCGCAACTGCTCACGCTGCTCGGCCGAGCCGATCTTCTGCGAGATGCCGATGTGGGTGTCCTGCGGCAGGAACACCAGCATGCGCCCGGCAATGCTCACCTGGGTCGACAGCCGCGCGCCCTTGCTGCCGATCGGGTCCTTGATCACCTGCACCATCAGCGTCTGGCCCTCGAACACCTGGCGCTCGATGGGCACTTGCACCGCCACATCATGCTTGGCATGGTGGCCACCAGCGTGCAGGTCGGCCACATGCAGAAAGGCAGCGCGCTCCAGGCCCACGTCGATGAAGGCGCTCTGCATGCCCGGCAGCACCCGCGCCACCTTGCCCAGGTAGACGTTGCCGACCAGGCCACGCTCGAGCGCGCGTTCGATGTGCAGGTCTTGCACCGCGCCGTTTTCGATCAGCGCGATGCGGGTTTCCTGCGGCGTCCAGTTGATCAGGATGTCATGAATGGCGCTCGCAACTTCTCATGTCTTTTCTGCGGACGCCGCAGGTGCTTGTCAGAACCGCACGCGCGCTTGTCTCAGCAACTGGGCCGTCTCGAAGAGGGGCAAACCCATGATAGCGGAGTGGCTGCCGGCAACATGGCTGATCCAGCCCGCCAGCTGGCTCTGGATGGCATAGGCGCCCGCCTTGCCGAAGGGTTCACCGCTGGCGATGTAGGCATCGATCAGCGCCGCATCCAGTGCTGCAAAGCGCACCGTCGAGATGCTGAGCGCTGCCGCGCTGCGCCTGCCCTGCCCCAGCGCGACGGCGGTGAGCACGCGGTGGCTTCGACCGCTGAGCGCGCGCAGCATCGTGCGGGCCTCGTCGGCGCCGGCAGGCTTGCCCAGGATGCGCCGGCCCAGCGCCACCGTGGTGTCGCTGCACAGGATGGGCGCGCCTGGCAGGCCACGGGCCAGCAGGCGCGCCCGCGCAGCGCGCAGTTTCAGGGCCGTCACCCGCTGCACATAGGCTGCCGGCAGCTCCCCTGGCAGCGCCGCCTCCAGCGCCTCAGCAGCGTCGGCCTCGGCGCCGGGCGCGGGCACCAGCAGCTGGTGCTGCACACCCAACTGGTGGAGCAGCTGGCTGCGGCGCGGGCTCAATGAGGCCAGGTAGATGAAGTCGTGCACGCTCACTCACGGTGGTAGGGATGGCCGGCATTGAGACTCCAGGCGCGGTACAGCGCCTCGGCCAGCAGCACCCGCACAAAGGCGTGCGGCAGGGTCAGGTCGCTCAAGCGCAGGGTTTCGTCAGCGGTGGCCTTCAGGGCCGCATCCAGCCCGTCCGGGCCACCGACCAGCAGCGCAACGTCGCGCCCGTCGCCCAACCAGATGAGCAGGCGCGCGGCCAACTGCTGGGTGCTGATGCGGTTGCCGCGTTCGCACAGCACCACGCGGCGCGCCCCCTTGGGGATGGCGGCCTCCAGGCGCTGCGCCTCGGCGGCCATCAGTTGCGCCGCGGTCTTGCCGCTGCTGCGCGGCTCGGCCTTCACCGCTTTCAACTCCAGCCGCAGTTCGGGCGGAAAGCGCTTGGCAAAGTCGTCATAGGCAACCTGGCCCCAAGCCGGCGGGCGCTGGCCCACTGTTGCCAGCAGCAGACGCATGCGCGCTGCCTGCGGTGCTCAGCCGCGCCGCGCCGGGGCCTTGCGCGCCGGTGCGCGCGCACCGGCCACCTTGGTGGCCGCAGCTTTCTTGGCCGAGGCCACCTGGCGCAGCCCGGGCTTGACCACGATGGTCTTGACCGGTGCGGCCTTGGCAGCCACAGGCTTGCGCGGCGCGGCCTTCTTGGCGGCAGCCTTCGCAGCAGTGTTCGCAGCAATGTTCGCAGCAGGCCTCGCAACAGTCTTCGATACACCGGGCTTGGCCGGCAGCTTTTGCGCCACCGCCACCCGTGCCGGGCCCTGCTTGGCCGCCACACCCTTGCGCGCTGCGGCCTTGCGCTCGGGCGCCATGGCCGGGGCGCCACCGTCATCAGGCTCAGACGCCTTCACCAGCCCGGTGGTGGCCGCGCCCAGCTTCATCTTCACCGGCTTGCCGCCCCAGATTTCTTCGAGCCGGTAATAGGTGCGGATGGCGGGCTGCATCACATGGGCCACGGCGGCACCGCAGTCGACGATGATCCATTCACCGTTGTCAGCCCCCTCGGTGGCCAGCACCGGGAAGCCCGCCGCCCGCACCGCCTCACGCACACCCGAGGCCAGTGCCTTGGTCTGGCGGTTGCTGCTGCCGGTGGCAATGATCACCCGCTCGAACAGGGGCGACAGATGTTCGGTGTTGAAGACCAGGATGTCCTGCGCCTTCACGTCTTCCAGGCCATCGACGATCGCCCGTTGCAGTTTGCGGATGTCCATTCAGTGTCTGTCGCCTTGTGCATCGCCCCGGGGGTAGGGCTGGTGTTGGTCAATATAGCCGGCCACGCCGGCGCCGACCATCGGCAGCAGCGCGGCTGCCGGGTGGCCGGCCGCCAGGTGTTGCCGGATGGCACTGGCGCTGCAGTCCAGCCGGGGCAGCGGCAGCACCAGCATGCGGTGCGGCACTGCTGCCAATGCGGCTGGGGGCGCGGGCAGTTGGCCGGCGCGGGCGGCCACGGCCAATGTCAGCCGCTGCAGCAGTTCCGGCCAGTCACGCCAGGTGTCGAAGCGGGCGTACTGGTCCTGGCCGAGGATGAAGAACCAAGCGGCACCGGGTTGCTCAGCCTGCATGTCGCGCACGCTGTCGATGGTGTAGGTGGCGCCGCCGCGCGCCAGCTCGCGGCTGTCGATGACATGGCCGGCTTCACCGTGCAGCAGCGCGGCCAGCATCGCCGCGCGGTGTGCGCCGCTGGCCATGCGGCGGCCAGCTTTCTGCCACGGGGCGCCTGCGGGCAGCCAGCGCAATTCGTCCAGCGCCAGGGCTTGCAGCGCCAGCCGGCCCAGCGCCAGGTGCGCCAGGTGTGGCGGGTCGAAGCTGCCGCCCAGGATGCCGATGCGCTTGGGCGCCATCAAGCCAACATCAGGCCACCACCAGCCAGTCGCGCGGCGGCAGCAGGTGGGTGTAGAGCCGCGCCTCGGGCGTGCCGGGCGCCGGTTGCCAGTTGTAGCGCCAGGCCACCAGCGGCGGCATCGACATCAGGATGCTTTCGGTGCGCCCGCCTGATTGCAGGCCGAACAAGGTGCCGCGGTCGAACACCAGGTTGAACTCGACATAACGCCCACGCCGGTAGGCCTGGAAATCACGCTCGCGCTCGCCATAGGGCAGGTGGCGGCGGCGCTGCAGGATCGGCAGGTAGGCCGGCAGCAGCGCGTCGCCCACGGCCTGCACCATGGCAAAACTGCGCTCGAATCCCAGTTCGGCAAAGTCGTCGAAAAAGATGCCGCCGATGCCACGCTGCTCATTGCGGTGTTTCAAGAAGAAGTACTCGTCGCACCAGCGCTTGAAGCGAGGGTATTTGTCGGCACCAAATGGCGCCAGCGCGTCGGCACAGGTCTGGTGGAAGTGCACCGCGTCGCTGTCGTCCAGGTAGTACGGCGTCAAGTCCATGCCGCCGCCGAACCACAGCACCGGGTCTTTGCCCTCGGGCAGCGCGGCAAACATGCGCACATTCATGTGCACCGTGGGCACCATCGGGTTGCGCGGGTGGAAGACCAGGCTCACGCCCATGGCTTCAAACGGCGCGCCGGCCAGTTCAGGCCGGTGCTGGGTGGCCGACGGCGGCAGCTGCGGGCCACGCACATGGCTGAAATTGCAGCCACCACGCTCCAGCAAGGGCCCACCTTCCACCAGCTGGGTCTTGCCGTCACCCTGCAGACGTTCGCCGGGCGCACGCACCCAGGCGTCGGTGGTGAACGGTGTGCCATCGGCCTGCTGCATGGCATCGACGATGCGCTGCTGCAGGCCCAGCAGATGGTCGCGCACAAGCTGGGTCTGCATGCAGCGGGCGGTCAGCGCTTGATGGCGCGGTGACCGATGTCGCGGCGGTACAAGGCGCCGTCGATGTGGATGCCGCGCAGGCTGTCGTAGGCACGCTGCTGCGCCAGCTTGACCGAATCAGCCAGCGCCGTGACGCACAACACCCGCCCGCCCGTCACCCGCACAAGACCGGCACTGTCGACGGCGGTGCCGGCGTGGAACACCACCACATCGTCGCTGTCCACCGGCAGCCCGGTGATGGCGTCGCCCTGGCGCGGCGCGTCTGGGTAGCCGGCGGCGGCCATCACCACGCCCAGTGCCACGCGCCGGTCCCATTGCAGCGCCACCTGGTCGAGCGTGCCGTCGGTGGCGTGCAGCAGCACATCGACCAGGTCACTCTTGAGCCGCATCAGGATCGGCTGCGTCTCCGGGTCACCCAGGCGGGCATTGAACTCCAGCGTGCGCGGCCGGCCCTGGGCATCGATCATCAGGCCGGCGTACAGGAAGCCGGTGAACGGGATGCCGTCCTTGGCCATGCCGGCCACGGTGGGCCCGATGATCTCGTGCATGGCCTTGGCATGCACATTGGGCGTGACCACCGGCGCCGGGCTGTAGGCGCCCATGCCACCGGTGTTGGGGCCCGTGTCACCGTCACCCAGGCGCTTGTGGTCCTGGCTGCTGGCCAGGGCCAGCACGTTCTTGCCATCGACCAGCACGATGAAGCTGGCTTCTTCGCCGTGCAGGAATTCTTCGCTCACCTCTCGCGGCATGGCCTGCCCATCTGCGCCCGCGTGGTGCTGGACGCCCGGCGCATTGGCCACCAGCATGACGTCGATGGCCTGGTGCGCCTCGGCCAGCGTCGTCGCCACCACCACGCCCTTGCCGGCGGCCAGGCCGTCGGCCTTGATGACGATGGGCGCGCCCACCGCGTCGACATGGGCATGCGCTGCCACCGGGTCACTGAAGCTGGCGTGCTGGGCCGTGGGGATGCCATGGCGCAGCATGAAATCCTTGGCGAAGGCCTTCGAGCTTTCAAGCTGCGCCGCCGCCTGGGTGGGCCCGAAGATGCGCAGGCCGCGGGCGCGAAACACATCGACCACACCCGCTGACAGCGGCGCCTCGGGCCCCACCACGGTGAGCCCCACCTTGTTGGCCTGGGCAAAGTCAGCCAGCGCATCGGGCGCGGTGATGGCCACGTTCTTCAGCCGCGCATCGCGCGCCGTGCCACCGTTGCCCGGGGCCACAAACACTTGCTGGGCACGTTCGCTCTGCGCCAGCTTCCAGGCCAACGCATGCTCGCGGCCACCGCCGCCAATCACCAGCACATTCATCAGGATTCAGCCATCTCGGCGTTGTGGAACACGTCTTGCACGTCGTCCAAGTCTTCAATCACGTCCAGCAGCTTCTGCATGCGCTCGGCGTCGTCGCCGGCCAGGCTGATGGGGTTCTCGGCGCGCATCGTCACGCCGGCCAGCTCAGGCTTGAAGCCAGCGGCCTCCAGCGCGTGTTTCAGCGCCTCGTAAGCAGGCGGCGCACACAGCAGCTCGATGGCGCCGTCAGCGTCGGTCACCACATCGTCGGCACCGGCGTCCAGCGCCACGTCCATCAGCTTGTCTTCACTGGTGCCGGGGGCAAACACAAACTGCCCGCAGTGCTTGAACTGGAACGCCACCGAGCCCTCGG
>JANNMP010000635.1:0-21086 GCA_031398015.1 Burkholderiaceae bacterium | reverse complement strand
CGCGACGCTGCTCTTCGCCATGCATGCCGCGACCATCCTGGCCGTGTCCCGCTATGGCGGCGATCGCGAGATCGAGCAGATCACCGACCGTGGCACAGCCTCCGAGCGCGCCGCCCTGTTCTGGCGCTGGACCATGGGCTTCAACGCCTCGATGGAATCGATCCACCGCTGGGCCTGGTGGTTTGCGGTGCTCACGCCACTGACCGGTGGCATTGGCATCCTGCTGACCGGCACGGTGGTCGACAACTGGTACCTGTGGGCCGTGCAGCATGGTGTGGCGCCGTCGTATCCGGCGGTCTATCCCACTGGCCCTGATCCGTCCCTGTTGCCCAAGTGAAGGTGATCCGCATGACGCGCATCCACAACGCCGTGCTGGCTGCCGTGCTGGGCAGCCTGCTGCTCGCCGGCTGCGAGCGGCCACCGATGGAAACCACCCAGACCGGCTACCGTGGCACCGCCATGGGCGCGGTGGTCAACCCACGCATTGCCGGCCCGATCGAAGCGGCGCAAACCCTGCCCGAGCCGATCACCGCGATCCCGGTGGCCGCCGGCGCGCCACTGGCCAAGGACAGCTACCAGAACGTGCAGGTGCTGGGTGACCTGCCGGCCACCGAGTTCACCCGCACCATGCTGGCCATCACCGCCTGGGTGGCGCCCAAGCAGGGCTGCGCCTACTGCCATGCGCCGGGTGAGGCGCTGTCGTCGGACAAGCTCTACACCAAGGTGGTGGCGCGCAAGATGATTGCGATGACGCGCCACATCAACGCCGACTGGAAGAACCATGTCGCGCCCACCGGCGTCACCTGCTACACCTGCCACCGCGGTGAACCGGTGCCCGCGCAAGTCTGGTTCAAGCAGCCGGCGCAGCGCTCGGCGGGCGGCACCACGGCGGAGTCAAACGGCCAGAACCACCCGTCGGTGGCCGCCGGCCTGACGTCGCTGGGCATCGACCCGCTGGCGCCCTATCTTCTGGGCAACGAGCCGATCCGCGCCGCCGCCACCAGCGCCCTGCCCACCGGGCCGGGCGCCAGCATCCGCCAGACCGAGAACACCTTCGGCCTGATGGTGCACATGAGCAAATCCCTGGGCGTGAACTGCACCCACTGCCACAACACCCGTTCACATGCCGAATGGGCCGGCAGCCCGCTCACCCGCACCCAGGCCTTCCACGGCATCCACATGGCGCGGGACTTGAACAACGCCTACCTGGTGCCGCTCACCGCCAGCTTCCCGGCGCAGCGTCTGGGCGCGCTGGGTGACGTGGCCAAGATCAGCTGCGCCACCTGCCACCAGGGCCTGAACAAGCCGCTGAAGGGCGCGCCGATGCTCAAGGACCACCCGGCGCTGGCCGGCCCCTGGGGCGCGGCGGCGGTGGCGGCTGCAGCGGCTCCGGCCCCGGCAGCCGAACCAGCCCCGGCGGCAACCGCTGCCGCAGGCCCGTTGGGCCGCATCCTGTTCGAGGTGGGCAAGATCAACCTGGGCGCCCAGGCCCGCGAAGCCATCACCGCCGTGCTGGCGGCGCTGAAGGCCCAGCCCGATCTGAAGGTGGCGCTGTCAGGCTTTGCCGACCAGACCGGCAATGCCGACAAGAACCTGGCGCTGGCCAAGGACCGGGCGCTGGCCGTGCGTGACGCGCTGAGGGCCGGTGGCATTGCCGAGAACCGGGTGCAGCTGCGCAAGCCCGAGTTCGCGGTCGGCGGTGCGGTGGCCGACGCGCGCCGGGTGGACATCGTCGCGGCGCAGTAAGCCGCGCGGGGCAACGCCACACAGCCAGCACAGCAGGCGACAGCGGCGATGCCGGCCATGCCCGCCACGGCACCCAGCCTGCTGCTGGCCCAGCCACGCGGCTTCTGTGCCGGCGTGGTGCGCGCCATCAGCGTGGTGGAACAGGCCCTGGCGCTGTACGGCGCGCCGGTCTGTGTGTTCCATGAGATCGTGCACAACGGCCATGTGGTGCAAGGCCTGCGCGCGCGCGGCGTGGTGTTTGTCGAGCGCATCGACAGCATCCCCGAGCGCGCGGTGGCGGTGTTCAGTGCCCACGGCGTGGCGCATAGCGTGGTCGATGAAGCCAGTGCGCGCCAGCTGCGCAGCATCGACGCCACCTGCCCGCTGGTGGCCAAGGTGCAAGCGCAGGCGCAGCGTGATGCCCAGGCCGGCCGCACGGTTCTGGTGGATGACACCCGCGACATCATCGCGGTGCTGCAGCAGCGCTTTCCAGGCATTCAAGGCCCGGCGCTGGCCGACATCTGCTACGCCAGCCAGAACCGCCAGGCCGCCGTGCGGCAGATGGCGCGCCAGGCCGACGGCCTGCTGGTGGTGGGCGCGCGCAACAGCAGCAATGCCTGCCGCCTGCGTGAAGTGGGCGAGCAGCAAGGCCTGCAAGCCTGGTTGGTGGAGGACGCCAGCCAGATCGACCCGGCCTGGCTGCAGGGCCTGCGCTGCATCGGCGTGACCGCCGGCGCCAGCACACCTGAACATCTGGTGCAGGCCGTGTGTGCGCGCCTGCGCTCGCTCGGCGTGCGCCAGGTGCGCCAGTTGCCGGGCCAGGCCGAGCGGGTGCGCTTTGCGCTGCCGGCTGGCCTGGAACGCCTGCCAGCATCGGCACCGGCGCTGACAGCCTGAGCCGCCGCCATGAACCCGCTGAGCCAGAAACTGATGCGCAGCTGGGCCGCGGCGGGCCCGCGCTTTCTGCCGTTTGCCGATGCCGCATCAGCCGAGCTGCCGTTGTCACGCCTGCTGCGGCTGTCGCTGTTCCAGGTGTCGGTGGGCATGGCCCTGGTGCTGCTGGTGGGCACGCTGAACCGGGTGATGATCGTCGAGCTGGGCGTCAGCGCATCGGTGGTGGCGGTGATGATCTCGCTGCCGGTGCTGTTTGCGCCGCTGCGCGCCTTGATTGGCTTCAAGTCCGACACCCACCGCTCGGCGCTCGGCTGGCGCCGCGTGCCCTTCATCTGGAAAGGCACGCTGATCCAGTTCGGCGGCCTGGCGATCATGCCGTTTGCGCTGCTGGTGCTGTCTGGCGGTGGCCATGCGTCGCAGGCCCCGGCCTGGGTTGGCCAGGCGGGCGCGGCCATCGCCTTCTTGCTGGTCGGTGCCGGCCTGCACATCACCCAGACCGCCGGCCTGGCGCTGGCCACTGACCTGGCGCCGGTCGAGACCCAGCCGCGTGTGGTGGGCCTGATGTACGTGATGCTGCTGCTGGGCAGCATCGTCAGCGCGCTGGTGTTCGGTGCGCTGCTGCAAGACTTCAGCCCCGGCCGGCTGATCGAGGTGATCCAGGGCGCGGCCGTGGCCACCATTGCGCTGAACTTGCTGGCGCTGTGGAAGCAGGAGACCCGCCGGCCGCAGCGCGGCGCCCCGCAGGCGCCCGGCCCGGCGCCGCGCTTCCTGGACAGCTGGGGCAGCTTTGCCCAAGGCCCCGGCGCACAACGCCGCCTGCTGGCCGTGGGCCTGGGCACCATGGCCTTCAGCATGCAAGACGTGCTGCTCGAACCGTATGGCGGCCAGGTGCTGCACCTGACCGTCAGCGCCACCACGGCGCTGACCGCAGCGCTGGCCATGGGTGGCCTGCTCGGCTTCTGGCTCGCGTCGCGTGTGCTGGCCAAACCCGGCGCCGACCCGTTTCGCACCGCCGGCCATGGCGCGCTGTTTGGCATGGCGGCGTTTGCGGCGGTGATCGCTGCGGCGCGGCTGCAATCGCCGCTGCTGTTCGGTGCCGGCGTGATGGCCATCGGCTTCGGCGGCGGCCTGTTCGGCCACGGCACGCTGACGGCCACCATGAACCTGGCGCCCAAGGAGCAGGCCGGCCTGGCGCTGGGCGCCTGGGGCGCGGTGCAGGCCACCGCCGCCGGTGTGGCGGTGGCCTTCGGCGGCATCGGCCGTGATCTGGTGGCTGCGGCTGCGCAGCGCCAATGGCTGCCTGCAGGCTGGAATGGCCCGGCCTCGGGCTACATCGCCGTGTATGCGCTGGAAATGCTGCTGCTGCTGGCCACGCTGGTGGCGATGGCGCCGCTCATGCGGCGGGTTGGGGATCGGCCCGCTGCGGTGGTTGCTGCGGTGGACTGAGGCTGTGGCCCGGCATCAGCGTGCCTGCAGGCGCTGGTGACGGTCACGCATGAACCGGCCGAAGAAGGCCGCGAGTTCGTCATGCGCATCCAGCGGCAGCACGTTCGACACGTACTGGTCGGGGCGCACCACCACCACCGCGCCGTGCGTGCGATCGATGCCACGCACATCGAAGATGTCCGGGCCGCGTGCGAGGTCGGGGCAGTAGGCCTTCTCGTAGTCGACGAGCCCGAAACAGCCCTTGCGCGGCAGCAGCGCCGGCGGCAGTGCGTCGACCTCGAGTTCGCGGTGGCCTTGCTGGAACACCGCGCGAAAGTCGATCACGCTGTCGCTGTCCGCCCCGCTGGGGGTGAAGCGGCGCAGCGGTGAGTTGGCTGACTGCGCCAGGAAGTCGGCCAATTCACGCAGCCGCTGGCCGGGCGCGTCGGCAAAGGCGTAGAGGCGCCAGGCGCCGTCGGCCCGCGCGGCATGGCCGAGCTGCACCGGCTTGGCGTCGGCCAGGCGCAGCACCGGTGCCGAATGAAAGCGCATGCCGACCGTGAAGCCCCGGGCCAGCGCCTGGTGGGTGGCTGCAGCCGTCAGCACCGTGGTCGGCGCGTAGTGCGTGGCCACACCCGCGGTGTAGCGGCCCGACTTGACGAAGTAGGCCTGCAGCTCGGCCGGATCGACGCCGCCCAACTCAGGGCGCTGCGGGTCTTTGGGCGGCGAGGCCATGATCTTCGACCATGCCTTGTCGAAGTCGATCAGACCCTGCGCGATCGCGTGGCGTTCGGTCGAGTAGGTGCGCAGCAGCTCGGGCGCTGCGCGGCCGTCGAGCACCGCGGCCAGCTTCCAGCCCAGGTTGAAGGCGTCCTGCATCGACACGTTCATGCCCTGGCCGGCCTTGGCGCTGTGGGTGTGGCAGGCGTCGCCGGCGATGAACACGCGTGGCCCCCGCGCGGCCTGGCCCGGGGCCGGGTCGCCAGGCTGCGTTGACAGCGCATCGTCGAAGCGGTCGGCCACACGCTGGCCGACCTGGTAGACCGCAAACCAGGCCACGCTCTTGACATCCAGCGTGTAAGGGCGCAACACGCGCTGGGCGGTGGCAATCACGTTGGCCAACGTGCTGCGCTCGCGGAAGGCGTCGCGGTTGTCCGGGTCGATCTCGCCCAAGTCGACATACAGCCGCACCAGGTAACCGCCCTCGCGCGGGATCAGCAGGATGTTGCCCTCGTCGGCCGACTGGATCGCGGCCTTGCGCCGGATGTCGGGGAAGTCGGTGGTGGCCAGCATGTCGACCACACCCCAGCCGTGGTTGGCAAAGTCGCCGCGCAGCTCGGCGCCGATGGCCGCGCGCACCTGGCTGCGCGCGCCGTCGCAGCCGACCACATACCTGGCACGGACGTGCTTCTCGGCACCGCTGGCCACATCGCGCAGTGTCACCAGCACCGGGTGCTCACCGTCGGCGTCAACCTGCAGGCTGACGAACTCCAGCCCGTAGTCAGGCACCAGCCGCGACGGCGACTGGCGCGCGTGGTCGAGCAGCAGCTGCTGCATGCGGGCCTGGTTGACGATGACGTGCGGCATCTCCGACAGACCATCCTCGGTGTCCTGCACACGCCCGGTGCGCACGATGCGCCCGCGGTCTTGTGGCGCCGGGCGCCAGAACACCGTCTCGTTGACCCAGTAGGCTTCGCGCAGCAGCTGCTGGCCCAGGCCGAAGGCCTCGAACATCTCCACCGTGCGGCAGGCCACACCGTCGGCCTGGCCGACCTGCAGCGGGCCGTCACGGCGCTCGACCAGGCGGGTGTGGATGCCGGGGAAGCTGGCGAGCTGGGCCGCCAGCAGCGTGCCCGCCGGGCCGCTGCCGATGATCAGCACGTCGGCCGTCTCGGGCAGCGACAGCGGGCGCTGTGCGGCGCCGGGCGCGGCGGCGTGCAGGTCGGGGTCACCGGGGGTGTAGCCGTTCAGATGGAACTGCATGCAAGTCTCCTCAAGGACCGTTGGCAACGGGCGTGCGTGGGCAGGATTGCGTTCAGTCCAGGCTGATGCTCTTGCGCTTGACCAGCTCTTCGTAGACCTTGCCCTTGGCCAACGCGTTCAGGCGGATCTGCTCCGGCGACCAGGTGATGGTCTCGAAGGCGAAGGCGTCGAACTTGCTCTTGACGTCGGGGTCGGCCAGCACCTTCAGCACGTCGGCGTGGATCTTGGCCTTGACATCGGCGGCGATGCCCTTGGGCGCGAGCAGCGAGACGAACGAGTTGACTTCGAGTGCGGCTGGCCCGCCGGCCTCGGCCACGGTGGGCACGTTGGGCATCTGCGGCACACGCCTGGCCGCCGCCACCGCGATGTAGCGCAGCTTGCCGGCCTTGTAGACGCCCTGGCTGGACGGCAGGCTGCCGAAGCTCCACTGCAGCTCGCCCGAGCCGACCGAGGTGAACAACTGTGCCATCTCGCGGAATGGCACGTGGGTCATCTCCAGGCCGCTCAACAGCTCCAGCTGCTCGCCGCCCAGATGGCCGGGGCTGCCGATGCCCCAGGAGCCGTAGTTGACCTTGTGCGGTGCGGCCTTGGCGGCGGCGATCAGATCAGCCATGGTCTGCCACTTCGAATCGGTGGGCACGGCGACGAAGAACGGGGTGCGGAACAGGGGCGCCACTGGATCGAAATTGTTCAGCGTGACATAGCCCTTGGCCTTGTACAGCAGCGGCAAGGCGGCCAGGTGTTCACTGTCGAACTGCACCAGGGTGTGGCCGTCGGCCGGCGCGCGCTGGGTGGCGTCGATGGCGATGAAGCCGCCGCCGCCGGGCTTGTTGTTGACCAGCACCGGCTGTCCCCATAGCCTGGACAGCTTCTCGCTGACCAGGCGCAGCACGGCGTCGGGCCCGCTGCCGGCGGGAAAGGCAGTGACGATGTTCACCGCTTTGCTCGGGAACGCGGCCGGCTGGGCGGCAGCGCTGTCGCACAGGGCGGCGGTGATGGCGGCCAGCGCAAGGCCGGCCAGTTGGCGTCGTGTCAAGCTTGTCTCCTGGGGGGTGTGCGGCGCTGCGGTTGCTTGTCGCAACCCGGTTGGCCGCCTTGGATCGTCGGTCTGGCGCCACTGTCGTTGACCCGGGTGATGTCGTCAAAGCCAAGGACCGCATACCCCACATATCGTTTTTTTATACTGGTGCATGGCAAAACTCGATCTCGACTGGCTCGGTGTCTTCGTCGAGGTCTTCAAGACGCAGAGCGTCTCGCGCGCGGCGCAGCGCCTGGGGCTGGAGCAGGCCAGCGCCAGCATCGCGCTGGGCAAGCTGCGCCGCCACTTCAACGATGCGCTGTTCACCCGCACATCGCTGGGCATGGCGCCCACGCCCAGGGCACAGGCGATCTACCCCGACCTGGCCGAGGCGCTGGCGCGCATCGACCGGGCGCGCGGCGGCCGCGAAACCTTCTCGCCGCTGCAGGCGCAGCACGTCTTTCGTTTGTGCATGACCGACATCAGTGAGATCGTGCTGCTGCCGCGTCTGATCAACCACTTGCAGCAGACCGCACCCGGCCTGGTGGTGGAGGCGGAGAAGATCGCGCCCGACAGCCGGCGCCGGCTCGAATCAGGCGAGGTGGACCTGGCCGTGGGCTTCACGCCAGACCTGGAGGCAGGCTTCTACCAGCAGGCCCTGTTCACGCAGGACTTCGTCTGCCTGGCGTCGATCGACCACCCCAGGGTGCGCGCCAGGCTCAGCCAGCGCGCGTTTTTGGCCGAAGGCCACATCGTGGTCAGCACCGCCGGCACCGGCCATGCCATCGTCGACAAGGTGCTGGCCAAACACAAGCTGGCACGCCGGGTGGTGCTGCGTGTGCCCAGCTTTCTGGGCGTGGCGCGCATCGTGGCGCAGACCGAGTTTCTGGTCATCGTGCCCAGGTTGCTGGGCCAGACGCTGGCAACGCAGGAGCGGGTGCAGTTGCTGCAACCGCCCGTGCCGCTGCCGTCGTACAAGGTCAAGCAGCATTGGCACGCGCGCTTCCATGCCGATGCCAGCAGCATGTGGCTGCGCCAGACGATGTTCGATCTGTTCTCGACCGCCGATGCCCTGGGCGCGGCCGGCCGTTGAGGTGGGCGTCAAACAGAACAAGGGCCGAGGTCGGCAGACCCCGGCCCTTGCCCGGGCCAACCACATGCAAGCCTCACTGGCCCGCGCTAGGGCTTGGCTGTGATTGCTGCCTTTGCCACCAGCGGGGCGTCGGCCGGTGCGGCTGCCGTGACGGCGGGTGCCGGCGTGGCGGTGGCTGTCTTGGGCATGGCCGCTGCAACGGCTGACTTGCCGCTGTAGTAAGCCGGGTACCAGGCGGTGCTGGTCAACACAGCTGCATGCACGGCGAGCGCGATCACCGTCACGCCGCCCAGGAACAGCGGCAGCCCCACCGTGGGTTTGACCACGAGCCAAATCTTGCCTTGGTTCATGATTTATCCCTTCAGTGAAGCCACGGCGTGTAGATGTACGCCAGCAGGTGCGCCAATGCGGCGATGAAACCGAAGATGCGCGTGCCCTCGATGACGTGGCGGTGCAGCTCCTCGCTTTCGGCCAAGGTCAGGCCCGTGGGCCAGACCCTGTTTGGATCAATCTCCATACCGATTCTCCTTGTGAGTGCTCGATTCAAACCGTGCTGAACCCGCACGAGGGTTGGGCCTTTGGCTCTGCGGCCACCTGGTCCGACTCCCTGACCACCAGCATGCACAACAACATGTACTGTTTGCTTGACATACTGATGTGTTAATTTAACTTGACACTTTGCGCCGCGTCAATCGGTGCGATCACCGGCAACGGCACCGGCAACTGCAGCGCCTGGTGGCGCCGATGCGACTTCAGGCTCCAGCGCCACAGCGCCTCGCTGGGCAGCGGCAGCACCAGCAGCCAATGCTCCAGCGCGCCAAGTGCCAGCAGCGTGCCCACCAGGGCCAGACCGGCGGTGTTGAAGGCGCTCAGCGGGGCAAACGCGAGCTGCCACCACACCAGCACAGCCGAGCCGGTGGCCAGCGTCACCGACAGCGGGAACAGCGGGTTCATCGGTGCGCGCCTGAAGTAGCTGGCCAGGTAGCGCAGGTGCGGCGGCAGAAAGTGCTCGCCGATGTTGCGCACGCCCAGAAAGATGTTGAGCTTGGCGCTCTGGCGCATCGCCCACAGTGCCATGAAGGTCCACACGCCCACGCGGTTGCTGCCCGGGCCCACACAGGCCAGCACGGCAATGGCCAGCACGATCAGCGCCAGCTCGTGGTACAGCACGGCCTGCAGCGCATAACCGGTGCGGCGCCAGCCGGTGGCACCTGCCGGGCAGGCCGTGCGGCGCGGGCCGGTGACAACGCCCAGCAGAAACGCCACTTCCTGCCAGGCCCAGACCAGCAGCGCACAGCTGAAGGCGCAGTAGGCGCCGGCCACGCTGGTGTCGTTTCGGGTCTGCACCAGCGCATACAGCGACGCGCCCAGCATCAGCGTGGCGCAGCGCAGCGTCAGCGCGAAGGTGCGCTGTGGCAGGCCGTCGAGATAGAGGATCACGCCGGTGCTGAACCACCACGCAAACAGCGTGAACAGCAGCGGCAGAACCAGGTCGGCCATCAGCAGCGCGCCTGGCTGTGCGACAAGGCGCGCACGATCACCACACCGGCACCATGCGCACCGTGGCCGGCAGCGCGTGTTTGTGCACCGGCATCAGGTACAGCCGGGCAAACGTGCCGAAGGCCATCACCGCGCAGCGGGCCTGCGTCAGTTTGCCAAGCAGGCCGCCGCGTGCCTTGGCGGCGTCCATCTCAGCGGCCAGCGTGCACAGCTTGCGCAGCCCGGCCTGGAAGCGCGGGTTGTCGGTGTCCAGCGACACCGGGAACACCTGCTTGGTGCAAGCGGTGGTGATGCGGTAGACGTCGAAGTCATAGGCATCGGCGTCGAGCCCCATGGCGTCGTGCATCTCGGGGCGGTTGTGGTCACGCACGTACATGGTGGCGTACACCGCCAGCAGAAAGAAGCGGATCCACAACACGTTGCCACCGCTCAGCAGCTTGGGGTTGGCGCGCATGATCAGCGCGAACGATTCGCCGTGGCGGAATTCGTCGTTGCACCAGCGCTCGAACCAGCGAAAGATCGGGTGGAAGCGCAGCTCGGGGTGGCGCTCCAGCTGGCGGTAGATGGCGATGTAGCGGGCGTAACCGATCTTCTCTGACAGGTAGGTGGCGTAGAAGATGTACTTGGGCTTGAAGTAGGTGACGGCCTTGGTGCGCTTGAGCGTTCCCAAGTCCACCCCCAGGCCGTAGTCTTTCAGCGCGCTGTTGATGAAGCTGGCATGGCGTGATTCATCACGCGCCATGAAGGTCATCAGCTGCTTCAAGTCAGGATTGCTGACGTTCTTGCGGATCTCGTTGTAGAGCACGCAACCCGAGAACTCCGAGGTCATCGAGCTGACCAGGAAGTCCAGGAACTCTTGCTTCAGCGCCGGCGGCAGCTCTTTGATCTCGCTCTTGAAAGCCTCGTCGCGCTGGAAGTGGTCGTGGTTGTTGTCGCCCTCGTACTCGGCCATCATCTTGTCCCACTCGGCGCGCACCGGCGAGATGTCGATCTTGTCCATCGCGGCAAAGTCGGGGGTGTAGAAGCGTGGGTTCAGCAGCGATTCGGCGCGCGCACGGGCGATGGCGGCGGCGGGGCTGTCGATGGTGGCTGACGTTGTGGTCGGCAAGCTGGCGGTGGTGTCCATGGTGGTCTCCGGGTGGACGGCGGCGCGGTGGTGGCAGGGCGATGTCAGCGCGCTGCCAGCAGCTGCGCAAACACCGCAGCGTTGGTCGGGCCGAAGGATTCAAGGTCAATGCGTTCGCTGGTGGCGGGGTCGTGCAGCGTCAGGCGGCCGTCACTGTGGGCAGACAGCACAAACGGTGCGTCGGCGCCCACGCCGGCCAGGCGGCGCTGGCGCACCAGCGCGCGCATCGCGCCACGCAGGAAGCCGCCGTTGCCCGGTGCCACCACCTGCAGCAGCTGCGCCGGCTGGCCGGGCCGGGCATCGAGCACGCGGATGCTGCCGTCGGCCTGGTCAACAAACTGCAGCGCGCGCTGGGCCAGCACCGGCGCCTGGCTGCGGGTGGACACGTCCACGCCGCTGGTGCGCACGGCGGCCACACCCAGCAGCGTGGCGCCCACCAGCAGCGCCGCAGCCCACAGCGGCGCGCGTGGCACGGGGATGTCGTGGCTTTGCTGGTTGTGCAGGCTGGGGCTGGGGCGCACCTGCGGTGTGTGCAGTGGGGCATGCAGGTTCATGGCTGTCTCCGGTCAGGCCGCGTCAAGGCACATCAGGCCGAACGCGCCAGCGACGGCTGGCCGCTGCCGGCGCGCGGCGCGGCGCTGTCGCACGTGCCGGCGCGCAGCTGCACGGTGCGCAGCGGCTTGCTCAGTGATTGCTGCAGCGCATCGGCCAGCAGCTGCGCCACGGCAGCGGCATCCGGCAGGGCCCGCAGCATCGGCTCGGTGCGGGTGAAATGCCAGGGCCGGGCATGCGGCCACAGGTGCAAGTAGCCGATGCGGTCGTCGGGGTTGAGCACCAGCGCAATGTCACCAGCGCCGCCGGGCAGCGTTTGCAGGCGCGCGGCCTCGATGCGGCGCAACGGCAAATTGAAGGTGACCGTCAGCACAATGCCCACCCGCATCACCACCCGCCGGTCGGTCAGGGTGTAGACGGTGTTGCTGGCCACCAGCCAGGCCAGCAGCGCGATGAAGCCCAGCGCCAGCGCGGCCAGCGGCACCGTCCACAGGGTCGACGCCAGCGCCGTGCCCAGCGTGAGCCCGTCGGCCACCATGGTGATGGCGCGCCAGGCAATCAACACGCCAAAGTAAGCGGCCAGCTTGCGCCAATGCAAGCCACGCCGGGCCAGCACCCGCCAATCGGGCGCGCCGCGCCACAGCAGGTGTTCACCGGCGGGCAGCGGCGCGGGCAGGCCGGGTTCGGCCTCGTGCTCATGCTCGCCGACATGGGGCCGGTTTGGCGGTGCATCCCGGCGTGCCTTCACAGCAGCGGCTCCTGCCGGCCGGGCGTGGCATACAGCGTGCCGGCGCCGTAATAGGCCATCACCTTCTCTTCTTCGAGCCGGGTGATGCGGCCGGGCTGGCGTTGGCCGGGCACATCGGCAAAGTGGTCGGCCAGGATCGAACGGGCGGTGACGAACTGCCGGCTGACGCGGGCAAAGTTCATCGGCAACAACACCCGGCGCTTGCCACCGGGTGCGTCCACTTCCAACTCGATGTAGCGGAACAGCGCTTCCGAGCGGTCAACCCACAGATCGACCACCGTGCCACCCACTTTGCCGTCGCCACCCAGCACCTGCAAACCACGCGGGTCAGGGTCATGCGGGTCAACGCTGTAGCCGGCGGCGTCACGCAGCGGCACGATGCGCAGTGCACCTTCCAGCGTCATGTCGGGCACGTCTTCACGCTGGGCATAGGCGCCGGGGCCCACGCCGGCCAGCATCGGGTTGCCGATCGGCACGATCGGCGAGCCTGGCACGCGTGAGGTGAATTCGGCGTTGACCAGCGGCTCGAAGGCATTGTTGGGGCCGGGTGCATGGCGCACGCTGCCGTCGGCCAGCAAGAAGGTCTTGGGCTCGGGCGTGGCGGGGAAGCCTTCATAGCGGTTGCGGCCGATGCCGGTGCTGCTTTCCAGCGGGTAGCCCTCGCGCTTGCCCTCGCGGTGCAGGTAGTACACCAGGCCGGCGAAAAACACCCAGAACATGTAAAGCACAACCTGGGCGACGTCGATGTTGCTGGTGATGGCACCGGAGTACATGGTTTTCTCCTTGGAACTGGGGCTGGCAACGCGGGATGGGCCGCAGCGTCAGCCAGGGAACTCGGCCAGGCCGAACTTGGGTTGGGCGGCATGCCCGCTCGCCGGTGCAGCGCGGCCACGCCGCGCCAGCGGGCCCAGCGCCACCAGGGTGGCCAACAGCAGCAGGATCTCCAACTGGTACACAAAGCCGTAGCCGGTGACCGGGCCGTCGAACGCACCGCCCAGCACACCGCTGGCGGCCAGCGCCGACACGCCGTCACGCAGCGCACCGCCCAGCGCCACGGCCACGCCCATCGCCGTGGCCTGCACCGCGCCGAACGCGCCCAGCGCGATGCCATGGCCCAGGCCGCTGGCAGCGCCGCTGCGCACATCCAGGCCCATGGCCTCGGTCAGCATGGCCACCGCAAACAGGCCGCCACCCAGGCCGATCAACACCGCACCGGCGTAGAACACGATGGGCATGCCCAGCGGGTTGGCAAAGATCACCGCCACAAACGCCACCACGCCGACCAGCGCGCCGCGCGCGGCCAGGCGCACCGGGTCGGCGCCGCGCTGCAGCTGGCGTGCCGCCAGCGCAAACGCCACCAGCGCGCCCCAGGCGGTGAGTGCGGTCAGGGCCGAGGTGCTGGCCACCGACAAGCCCAGGATCTGGCCACCGTAGGGCTCCAGCAGGATGTCCTGCATGCTGAAGGCTGCTGTGCCCAGGCCCACCGCCCACATCAGCCGGCGTGCACGCGGCAGCCCGATGAAACCGCGCCAGGCCTGGCGGAACGGCACCGCCGGCGCGGCCGCAGCGTGGGCGCCGGATGGCTGGCGGGCGCGCCGTGGCTCCTGCTTCCACAGTGCCACGGCGTTCAGCGCCATCGCCAGCAGCGCCGCGCCTTGCACCACCTGCACCAGGCGGGTGGGGCTGAAATCAGCCAGCAGCGCGCTGAAGGCCAGTGAGCTGAGCACCATGCCCAGCAGCAGCGACACATACAGCAGCGCCACCACACGCGGGCGGGTGTCGGCGGGGGCCAGGTCGGTGGCCAGCGCCAGGCCGGCGGTCTGGGTGGTGTGAATGCCGGCGCCCAGCAGCAAGAAGCCCATTGCCGCGCCGGCATGGCCGACCCAGGCCGGGCCTTCACCTTCCCCGGTGAGCACCAGCAGCGCAAACGGGATGATCGCCAGCGCACCGAACATCATCAGCGAGCCGAACCAGATGTAGGGCACACGCTTCCAGCCCAGCGCCGAGCGGTGGTGGTCGCTGCGGTGGCCGACCAGCGCACGCAGCGGCGCAAACACGATCGGCAGCGCCACCATCAGGCTGACCAGCCAGGCCGGCACCGCCAGCTCGACGATCATCACCCGGTTCAGCGTGCCGTTGAGCAGCGCCAGCGCCATGCCCACCGACACCTGGAACAGCGACAGCCGCAGCAGGCGCGGCAGCGGCAGGTCGGCGCTGGCAGCGTCGGCAAACGGCAGGAAGCGGGTGCCCACCCGCTGCCAGACGCCGATGGCGATGCCTTGGACTTTCACGCGGCGGCCCCTGGCGCCAGCCACTGCATGGCCTGCGACTTGTAGAAACCGCTGGCCACCCGCTGCGTCTGGCCGGGTTGCCAGTGCTGCAGCACCGCGTCCAACGCCCGCATCGCCGCCAGCTGGTCCGCTGCCATCGGGTTGAGCCAGGGCGCGCGGTCACCGCGTGGCAACAGCCGGCCGGCGCGGATCATCAGCGCCAGCAGCGGCGTGCTGGGTGCAAAGGTGAAGTTGATCGACTGGCCGGTGCGTTCTGCCAGCTTCGACAGCGCGGCCACCGCATCGTTGGTGCTGTAGTGGATGACCGAGTCCATCGCCACCACATGGTCGAAGCGGCCCAGTGCGGTGCTGAGCATGTCGCCGCTGCGAAAGTCGATCGCGCCTGCGCCCAGGTCGGTGGGTGCCCGTTCACGCGCCAGCTTCACCAGGGTGGGCGACAGGTCGATGGCCAGCACCTCGGCACCACGCCGTGCGGCTTCGATGGCCAGCGCGCCGGTGCCGCAGCCGGCGTCCAGCAGGCGCTGGCCACGCATGTCAGCGGGCAGCCACGACAGCAGCGTGGCGCGCATCTGGTCACGCCCGGCCCGCACGCTGGCGCGGATGCGGCCCACCGGCGCGTCGCTGGTCAGCTTCTCCCAGGCCGCCACCGCCGTGCGGTCGAAGTAGTGCGCGATCTCGCCGCGCCGGGTGGTGTAGCCGATGGTGTCCATGGCGCTGGGTTCGGGCTGCGGGCTCAATCGAAGCCCAGCAGGTCGAAGATGTCGCGGTCCTTCATCGGCACGGCGTTGTACTGCTTGCCACCCAGCCACATGTCGGCGGCCAGGCGCATGTATTCACGCTGCACCTGCTCCAGCTCGGGCGAAGGCTCCATCTCGAACAGCGTGCTCTTCTTCAGCCGGCTGCGGCGGATCACATCCAAATCCGGAAAGTGAGCGGCCAGCTCCAGGCCGATCTTGGCGTTGTACTTGTCGATCTGGTCGGTGCCGGCCGAGCGGTTGGCGATCACCCCACCCAGGCGCACGTTGTAGTTCTTGGCCTTGGCGCCGATGGCCTGCACGATGCGGTTCATCGCGAAGATCGAATCAAAGTCGTTCGCGGTGACGATCATCGCCCTGTCAGCATGCTGCAGCGGCGCGGCAAACCCGCCGCACACCACGTCGCCCAGCACGTCGAAGATCACCACGTCGGTGTCTTCCAGCAGGTGGTGCTCTTTGAGCAGCTTGACCGTCTGGCCGACCACGTAGCCACCGCAGCCGGTGCCGGCCGGCGGGCCACCGGCCTCCACACACATCACGCCGTTGTAGCCCTCGAACACGAAGTCTTCCACCCGCAGTTCTTCGGCGTGGAAGTTCACGGTCTCGAGCACGTCGATCACCGTGGGCAGCATCTTCTTGGTCAGGGTGAAGGTGCTGTCGTGCTTGGGGTCGCAGCCGATCTGCAGCACACGCTTGCCCATCTTGCTGAAGGCCGCGCTCAGGTTGCTGCTGGTGGTGCTCTTGCCGATGCCGCCCTTGCCGTAGATGGCAAACACCTTGGCGGTGCCGATCTTGACCGACGGGTCGAGCTGCACCTGCAGGCTGCCCTCGCCGTCCATGCGTGGGTCAGTGGGCCTGGGGCCACGGGCGATCTGGCTCGGGGAGATGGTGGCTGTGTTCATACGGCTGCCCTTTCAGTGGCTGCGGGGCTGAAGACGCCTTCGAGGCGGTCTTCCAGTTCGTCACCCACCCGGCGCAAGGCGGCCAGGGTGGCGGCATCGGGTTGCCAGTAGTTGCGCTCCGATGCTTCGATCAAGCGGTTGGCCACCCGCGCCGAGGCGGTGGGGTTCAGCGCCGCCAGCCGGTCACGCATGGCGGCATCGAGCATGAAGGTTTCGGTCAATTGCTTGTAAACCCAGGGCTGCACCTGGCCGGTGGTGGCGCTCCAGCCCATGGTGTTGGTCACATGCAGCTCGATCTGGCGCACACCTTCGTAGCCGTGTTCCAGCATGCCCTCGTACCACTTGGGGTTCAGCATGCGGGTGCGGGTTTCCAGCGCCACCTGCTCACGCAGGCTGCGCACGGCGCCCTCGCCCTTGGTCTGGTCGCCGATGTAGACCGGCGGCGTGTGCGCTGCACCGCCGCCCTTGGCCACTTTCACGGCCTGGGTGATGCCGCCCAGGGTGTCGAAGTAGTTGTCCACCGTGGTCACGCCCAGCTCCACCGAGTCGAGGTTCTGGTAGGTCAGTTGCACATCGGCCAGCGCGCTTTGCAGCAGCGCGGTCTGCTGCACCGCGCGGCCGGCGCGGCCGTAGGCAAAGCCCTTGCGGCGGGTGTAGGTGGTGGCGATTTCACCTTCGTCGGCCCACTGGCCGCTTTCGACCAGGTTGTTGACGTTGGACCCGTACGCGCCTTCGGCATTGCCGTAGACCCGCAGCGCGGCGGTTTCCAAGGTGCAGCCGTGTTCCTGTTGGTAAGCCAGCGCGTGTTTGCGCACCCAGTTCTGGTCCAGCGGCTCGTCGGCCGACGCGGCCAGCCAGGCGGCTTCGGCCAGCAGCTTGATCTGCAGCGGCATCAGGTCACGGAAGATGCCCGACAGCGTGATCACCACATCCACCCGCGGCCGGCCCAGCGTGGCCAGCGGCACCAGCGTGGCCCCTGCGATGCGGCCATAGCTGTCGAAGCGCGGCAGCGCGCCGATCAGCGCCAGCGCCTGGGCAATGGGCGCGCCTTCGTTCTTCAGGTTGTCGCTGCCCCACAGCACCATCGCGATCGATTCAGGCAGCGGGTGGCCGTCGGCGGCATGGCGGTCCAGCAGCAGCTGGGCCTGCTTGGCGCCGTCAGCCACTGCAAACGCGCTGGGGATGCGGAACGGATCGAAGCCGTGCAGGTTGCGCCCGGTGGGCAGCACCGCCGGTGTGCGCAGGATGTCGCCGCCCGGCGCCGGGCGGGTGTAGCCGCCGTCGAGCGCATGCAGCAGGGCGGGCACTTCAGCATCGACCGCCAGCAGGCGGTTGGCGGCAATCAGCTCTTGCAGCAGTGCCAGCGTGGCCCCGTCGTGGCCGGGTTGGCCGCGTGGGTCCATGAGCCTGGTTGCCTGCTCGGCACTTTGGCCATCCACCAAGGCCTGCACCACCGCGCGGTCCAGCGTGCGGCCCTGCGCGGCGTCGGCCATGGCCAGCAACATGTCCACCCGCTCGGTGGGCCCTGGTGCGCGGCCGGTGACATGCAGGCCATGCGGGATCAGCGTGTATTCCAGCGCCAGCAGTTGCGCGCTGAGCTGGGCCACGCGGGCATCGGTGCTGGGGCCCGCGTCCCAGGCGGGCTCGGCAGCGGCCAGGTCCAGCTCGGCCGCCTGGGCCTGCACCAGCAGCGCCAGCGCGCCGCGCTCACCGGCAAGCGGTGCCAGGCCACGCCAGCGTTCGATGGCGGCCTTCAAGTCGTTCAAGCCCTTGTACAGGCCGGCCTGGGCGATCGGCGGCGTCAGGTAGCTGATCAACGTGGCGCCGGCGCGGCGCTTGGCAATGGCGCCTTCAGACGGGTTGTTCGACGCATACAAGTACAGGTTGGGCAGGTCGCCGATCAGCCGGTCGGGCCAGCAGCTGCCGCTCATGCCGCTTTGTTTGCCGGGCATGAATTCAAGCGCGCCGTGGGTGCCGAAGTGCAGCACCGCATGCGCTGCAAAGTCCTCCCGCAAGTAGCGGTAGAAGGCCGAGAACGCATGGGTGGGTGCCAGGCCTTTTTCGAACAGCAGGCGCATCGGGTCGCCTTCATAGCCGAACGACGGCTGCACGGCCACCAGCACATTGCCAAACCGATGGCCTAACACAAATATGGCGCGGCCATTGCTGAGCTGGCGGCCGGGCGCCGGGCCCCACTGGGCTTCGATCTCGGCCAACCAGGGCTCACGGCGCACATGGTCGTCGGTGGCGATCAGTGCATGCACATTGGCATCGGCGCCATGCTGCTGGGCATTGCCTTGCAGCACCGCGTCGCGCAGTGCATCGACGCTGGCCGGCACGTCCACTGTGTAGCCCTGGGCGCGCATCGCCGTCAGCGTGTGCCACAGCGACTCGAACACCGACAGGTAGGCGGCGCTGCCGATGTTGCCGGCGTTGGGCGGGAAGTTGAACACCACCACCGCCACCTTGCGCTGGGCACGCTGGCTGCGGCGCAGCGCCACCAGCCTGGCCACCCGCGCGGCCAGCATCAGCGCGCGCTCAGGGCAGCTGGCCATGTCGTGCGCGGTGTCGTTGGCGCCGAAGGTGCAGCGGTGGCTGCAACCGGTGCAAGTGACGCCTGCCGCACCGGGCCGGCCGCCGAAGACGATGGGGCCGGTGGCGCCGTCCAGCTCGGGGATGGCCACCATGATGGTCGACTCCACCGGCAGCAGGCCACGGTCATTGCCGCCCCACTGGTCGAGGGTCTGGAACTCCACCGGGTGCGCCGCGAGGTAGGGCACGTCCAGCCTGGCCAGCACCTCTTCGGCCGCTTTGGCGTCGTTGTAGGCCGGGCCGCCCACCAGCGAGAAGCCGGTCAGCGAGACCACCGCGTCGACCACCACCTGGCCGTCACGCAGGAAGAACTGGTCAATCGCCGGCCGTGAATCCAGCCCGGCAGCGAACACCGGCAGCACGCGCAGGCCACGTGCTTCGAGCGCGGCGATCACACCGTCATAGTGGCCGGCGTTGTTCGACAGCAAGTAGCTGCGCAGCAGCAGCAAGCCCACCGTGCCTTGGGGCTGGGCCGGCGACGGCAGCGCCGCCGCATCGGCCGCCAGCCGGCCGGGCAAACGCGGGTGGTAGACGCCCACGTCAGGGTAGTCCACCGGCGCGCTGGGCTTGACCAGGCCGCGCAGCAAAACACGCGGGCCCGCTGCGCCACGGTCAACCACATGCCGCACAAGATTGAGCATGTTCTCGTCAGAGCCGCCCAGCCAATATTGCAGGGTGAGGAAGTAGGCCCGCACATCCTGCGCCGTGCCGGGGATGAAGCGCAGCATCTGCGGCAGCCGGCGCAGCATCTTCATTTGCGCCGCGCCACCGGTGGCGGCCTTCTCTTTGCTGCCCCGCAGTTTCTTCAGCAGCGCCATCGGCCCACTGGCCGGCTTGGCCATGTCGAATTGGCCCAGCCGGGTGAGCTGGGTCACCTCGCTGGCCGAGGCCATGCAGACCATCGCGTCACAGTGGTCGCGGCGCGCCCGCAGCGCCGGCAGCACCGGCAGGAAGTGGTCTTCCAGGAACAGCATGCCGCAGACCACGATGTCGGCAGCGGCGATGTCGGCAATGCAGCGGGCGGTGGCGGCGTCATTGCCGGCGTACTCAGCCGCCGCATGCAGGCTCAGCTGCAGGCCGGGCAGATCGCGCCGCAGCGCCGGGCGCGCGCGGGCGACCGCGCTGGCCCGGGGCGCGGCCATGGTCCCGCTCACCAGCCCCCGCGGCATGGCCAGCGCGGCGGCCCGGGCTTCAGCGGCTGAAGTGGGCTTTGGCGTCATACAGCGTCTCGACGGTGATGGTGGCCAGGCCACGTTCGAGCGCAAAGCGCTCGGTGTTGCGGCGGGCCTTGCCACGCACGAAGAACGGGATCTTCTTCAGCTCCAGCTCGGCCGAAACAGCCCAGGTGCTGGCCTGCGGCTGGTTGGCGGGCTCGCCATGGTCTTGGGCAGTGACTGCCGTGGCGGCCAGCACAGGGTCGGGTGTAGACACCGGCGATGTCAGCACCGGCGTGCCGGCCCGGCCCAGGTGCGACGGCGCCGCGTCCTCATGGAACTCCACATCGCCCTTGAACATGCCCAGCAGGTGCTCTTCGAGCCCCATCCTCAGCGGGTGCACCCAGGTGTCGAACAGCACGTTGGCGCCTTCGATGCCCATTTGCGGCGAGTAGCGCGCCGGGAAGTCCTGCACATGCACGGGGGCCGAGATCACCGCGCAGGGCACGCCAAGACGTTTTGCGATGTGGCGCTCCATCTGCGTGCCCAGCACCAGCTCGGGCTGGGCGTCGGCAATGGCGGCTTCCACATCCAGGTAGTCGTCACTGATCAGCGGCTCGACGCCATACAGCTTGGCCGCTTCACGCACCTCACGCGCAAATTCACGGCTGTAGGTGCCCAGGCCGACCACGGTGAAGCCCAGTTCGGTGGCGGCCACCCGGGCGGCGGCCACCGCGTGGCTGGCGTCGCCGAACACGAACACGCGCTTGCCGGTCAGGTAGGTGCTGTCCACCGAGCGCGCGTACCAGGGCGCGTGGTTGCCACCGGCGCCGTTGTCGGCAAGGATCTGGGCCAGCAGTGGCGCGGCGTCCACACCCGCAAGCTGTGCCACCTCGGCGATGAAATCGCGCGTGGCGCCCATGCCGATGGGCACCACCGTGGTGTGTGGCATGCCGTGTGTGCGCTTGAGCCAGCCGGCGGCAATGCTGGCCGTCTCGGGGTAGAGCACGACGTTGAAATCAGCCTCGGCCAGGCGGCGCAGGTCGGCCACGCTGGCGCCTTGCGGTGCGGTGAACAACACGTCCACACCCAGGCGGGCCAGCAGGCGGCTGACCTCGATCACGTCGTCGCGGTGGCGAAAGCCCAGCGCGGTGGGGCCCAGCAGGTTGCAGCGTGGGCGTTGGCCGGCCGGGCGCGGCGCGCTGCGGTCCACGCGCTGCGCCGAGCCTGCGGATGGCACCGGGCACAGGTGGCGCACCAGCTGGTAGAAGGTTTCGGCCGCGCCCCAGTTTTCCTTGCGCTGGTAGCTGGGCAGTTCCAGCGCCACC
>JANNMP010000607.1:0-5485 GCA_031398015.1 Burkholderiaceae bacterium | reverse complement strand
CTTCCACGTGGCCGATCAGGTGGCTGGCATCCGCCGGCTCGCCCATCGGCGCAGCGCTGAACCCGCACTGGCCGATGACCTCTGTCGTCACGCCCTGGCACACCTGGCTGTCGGCGCTGCCGTCCACCAGCAAGGTGAAATCGGAATGGGTGTGCATGTCGATGAAGCCTGGTGCCACGGTCAGGCCGCTGGCGTCCAGTGTCATGGCCGCAGCTGCCTGGCCCAGCGGGCCCACGGCCACGATGCGGTCAGCGTTGATGCCCACATCGGCCGCCACCGCCGGGCTGCCCGTGCCGTCAATGACGCTGCCGCCGTGGATCAGGATGTCGAACATCAAGCCATCTTCGCACCGCCGGCCATCGCTGCCAGTGCTTTGCCGATCACCCGCACACCCGCGTCGATGCGGTCGGCCGGGATCGATGAATAGCCGATGCGCAAGTGGTGGCTGGGTTGGCGTGCGCCGGCAAAAAACACATCACCGGGCTCCACCACCACGCCTTGCTGGTACAGCCGCTGCGCCAGCACGCGGGTGTCGATGCCCGGTGCGGCGCTGGTCCACAGCGCCGAGCCGCCTTGGGCCTGCGTCGGCTGCAGCCCGGGGGCGTGCAACGCCAATGCCGCGCGCAGGCAGCGCGCGCGCTCGCTGTAGGCCAGGTTGAGCCGCCGCACAAAGGCTTCCTGGTGGCCGTGGGCAATGAAGCTGGCCGCGGCCTGCTGGTTGTTGGTGGGCACGTGGCGCATCATCAGCCGGCGCAGCGCGCGCAGCTCACGCACCAGCTCGGGCGGCGCCACCACACAGCCCAGGCGCAGGCCATGGGCCAGGGTCTTCGACAGGCTGCCGAGGTAGATCACCCGATGATGGGTGTCCAAGCTTTTGAGCGCGGGCGTGGGGTTGCCTGAGAAGTTCAGCTCGCTCTCATGGTCGTCTTCGATCACCACGAAGTCATCACGCTCGGCGCGCGCCAGCAGATCGATGCGGCGCGCCAGCGGCATGGTCACCGTGGTCGGGCACTGGTGGCTGGGGGTCACATACACATAGCGGCAGGCCGCCAGCGCTGCGCCCGGCACCAGGCCCTGGGCGTCCACCCGCAGCGCCTTCACATGGCGCGTGCGCAGCAGCAGGTTGTTGCGTGCGTCGGGGTAGCCCGGGTTCTCGATGCCCACCACCGTGGTCGGGCCCACCAGCAGCGTGGTCAGCAAGAACATGGCCTGCTGGGCGCCGGTGGTCACCAGGATCTGATCCCGCTCGGCCCAGATGCCGCGTGCCGGCAGCAACCGGCGGTGGATCTGGTCGACCAGGGTCTCGTCGTCGCGGTCGATGTGGTCGGGCGCCCAGCGCCGCAGCGCGCGGCCTTGCAGGGTTTCCAGCACACATTCACGCCAGTCGGCACTGGGGAACAGCGTGGCGTCGAACTGGCCGTAGATGAAGGGGTAGGGCTGCTGCTGCCAGTCACTGGGCTTCTGGATGTTGCGCTGTTGTGACGGCCGCAGCTTCAGCCGCTCGGCCCAGGGAATGCCGGCGGGCACCGCAGCGGCCTGGGTACCGGCTTGCGTGCCCGCCTGGGCACTGGCCTGGGCACGTTGGCGCGCACCCAGGTAGGTGGCCTGCAGCTTCTCACCCACGTAGTAGCCGCTGCGTGCGCGCCCCACCACCAGGCCCTTGTCGGCCAGCGCCTGCAGCGCCAGCATGACCGTGCTGCACGACAGGCCCAGCATCAGCGCCAGCAGCCGGCTTGACGGCAGCGCCTCGCCGGGTGACAGATAACCCTCCATCAGCGCGTGCACCAGCATGTCGCGCAACTGCCCCTGCAAGGTGTTGGCGCCGCCCTCGAAGCGGCGGAACAGGCGTGGCCACATCAGGTCGGCGGTGCGTGTTTGGCGGGGCATTGTGGGTCGTCTGCGGGTTAGTCTCAGGGTCAACCCGCGTGAATCTGGATTGATCGATTCATCTTATCTGGCCTGATGGCGCAGCCGGTCACACCGATAAGGTTCCGGTCCACATGGACCGCCAGCGTGACCCCGCCCGCACCGCCACCGGCATCGCCACCGTGCTGGTGCTGGTCGGTGCCTGGCTGGTCGGCTCCAAGACCGGGCTGATCGACGGCCAGGCCTTCCCCAGCCCCGGGCAGTTTGGCGCCGCCGCCAGGCAGCTGCTGATCGGTGAAGGTTATGCCGACGGCCGCATCCACCAGCATGTGTTGCAGAGCATCAAGCTGATCGTGCTGGGTTTCGTGGCGGCCACGGCGGTGGGTGTGCCGCTGGGCCTGTGGATGGGTTGGAGCCGGCGCGCCGAGGCGCTGGTCAACCCCATCTTCCTGCTGGTGCGGCCAATCCCGGCGCTGGCCTGGATCCCGCTGGCCATCGTCTGGCTGGGTCTGGGCGATGCCGCCAAGGTGATGATCCTGTGGTTTGCCGCCTTCGTGCCGGCGGTGATCAACAGCTTCACCGGCGTGCGCAACATCGACCGGCCGATCATCGAGGCCAGCGCCATGCTGGGCGTGCGCGGCTGGTCGCTGGTGAAGGATGTGATCGTGCCCGGCGCGCTGCCGTCGATCTTCACCGGCCTGCGCTTGTCGCTGCAGGGCTGCCTCACCGCGCTGGTGGCCGCTGAGCTGCTGGGCGCGCTGCTGGGCATGGGCAAGGTGCTGTACCAGGCCGGGCTCGACATCTACCCGGCGATGATCCTGGCCGGTATGGTGGCGGTGGCGGTGGTCGGCTTTGCGCTGACCGCCGTGCTCGACGCGGTGGAGCGCCGGTCGATGCCCTGGCGCAACAAGGCCTGACACGCTGACAGCACCAGCCATGGGCAACGCACTCACCCGCCAGCAGCTGGTCATGTTGTCGGCCACCGGCCTGCTGATTTTCTTCGGCTTGTGGACCTTTGCTGCCTGGGTGGAGCTGGCGCCGCGCAAGTTCCTGCCATTGCCTTGGGAGGTGCTGGAGCGCGGTGTGCTGTTGCTCAGCCAGCCGTTCTCGGGACAGACCCTGCTGGGCCATCTGGGCGCCAGCATCGACCGCTACTTGCGCGGCTTCATCCTGGCCGCTGCGGTGGGCGTGCCGCTGGGCCTGTTGATGGGCTGGTACCGCTGGCTCGACAACGTGGTCTCGCCGCTGTTCGACAGCCTGCGCTTCATCGCGCCGATCGCCTGGGTGCCGTTTGCCGCGTTGTGGTTCGGCACCGGCATCGGCGGGCCGACGATGATCATCTTTGCCGGTGCGTTTCCGCCCTGTTTGATCAACGCCTACCGCGGCGCGCGTTTTGTCGAGACACGCTACATCGAGGCAGCCCAGGTCTATGGCGCATCAGGCCCGCGCATCGTGCTGGAGGTGCTGCTGCCGGCGTCGCTGCCGGCCATCATCGCCGGCTTGCGCATTGGCGCCGGCGCCGGCTGGCAAAGCCTGATCGGCGCTGAGCTGATCGCTGCCAACAGCGGCATCGGCCTGATGATGGTGCGCGGCCAGGGCGCGCTGGACACCTCGATCGTGATGGTCGGCATGGTCACCGTGGGCTTGTTCGGTCTGCTGGTTGACCTGCTGCTGCGCGGCGTTGAAACCTGGGTGCAGCGCCGGCAAGGGCGCTAGAAAAGGCAACTCGAAAAACAACATGGCCAACATCGTTCTGGACCAGGTCTCGCGCAGCTTCCGCCGTGATGGCAAGGATTTTCTGGCGCTCAACAACGTCAGCTTCACTTGCCATGAGCATGAGTTCGTGGCCGTTGTCGGCCCGTCGGGTTGTGGCAAGACCACTTGCCTGCGCATGGCCGCGGGGCTGGAGTTCCCGACCTCGGGCACGGTGACCGTCGGCGGCAAGCTGGTCAAGCAGCCCGGCCCCGACCGCGCGGTGGTGTTCCAGCAGTTCGCGCTGTTTCCGTGGAAGACGGTGCAGCAGAACATCCAGTTCGGCTTGCGCTCGCTCGGTGTGGGGCGCGAGGAAGCGGCCGAGCGCATTGCCAGGAACTTGAAACTGATGAACCTGGAGGGCTACGAGACGGCCTATCCGCACCAGCTGTCGGGCGGCATGCAGCAGCGGGTGGCGATCGCCCGCGCCTACGTGCTCAACCCCGACGTGCTGCTGATGGACGAGCCCTTCGGCGCACTCGACGCGCAGACGCGCACGGTGATGCAGGAAGAACTGCTGCGCGTGGGCCGCGCCAACCCGCGCACGGTGATGTTCATCACCCACGCTGTCGAAGAGGCGGTGTACCTGGCCGACCGCGTGGTGGTGATGACGCGGCGGCCGGGCGCCATCAAACAGATCATCGACGTCAAGCCCGTGCGCGACGCCGAAGACTGGCAGAAGTACGAGCGCATCGAGGACGTGATGGACCTCGAGTCCTTCGTTCACCTGCGCACCCAGATCTGGCGCCTGCTGCGCGAGCAGCACGACCCGGGCGACCACTGACCCCGACCACGCGGCACGCCCCGCACCGTATCCCTGTTCCAACTTTAGGAGAGAACGCCATGAAGACGATGTTCAACCGCTTCGCCGCAGCTGCGCTGATGGCGCTGGCCGCGACCGCCACGCTGGCGCAGGACTTGAAGGAAGTGCGCATCAGCTCGCAGCCGGCGCTGCTGGGCTCGGTACCGTTCCTGCTGGCCGAGGAAAAAGGCTGGTGGAAGGATGTCGGCCTGAAGGTCACGGTCACCAACTTCCCGGCCGGCGCGCCGCAGATCGCGGCCAGCAAGAGCTGGGACGTCGGCTACACCGGCAGCGTGCCGGCGGTGCTGGGCGCGGTGCGCTTCGGGCTGCACACCATTGCCTTCAGCGACGACCAGTCGGCGACCAACGCGCTGTACGTGCGCGGGCCGAATGCCGACGCGATGATCAAGAACCCGGCCTCGCTGAAGGGCGGCACGGTGTTCCTCACCGGCAACTCCACGGTCGATCTTTCGGCCCGCTCCTGCCTGGCCAAGTTCGGCCTCGCCAAGGGCGACGTGACGGTGCGTTCGATGGGCCAGGCCGAGATCATCGCGGCGATGAGCTCGGGCAGTGCCGATGTCGGTGGCCTGTGGGCGCCCAACACCTACACGGTGGAAGAAAAGGCCGGCGCCAAGTACCTGTGCTCGGGCAAGGACACCGGCACGATGGTGCCGGGCAACATGGTCGTGCGCGCCGAATGGGCCAAGGAGAACCCGCAGCTGGTGGCCAGGTTCCTGGCCGTGTACCTGCGCGCGCAGCGCTTCATGGTCAGCAACCGCAAGGAAGCGGTGGCGGTGATGAAGAAGCACTACGACACCGGTGGCGTGATCATCAGCGAAGCGGCGATGAACAAGGAGTTCGACCTGCGCCCGACTTATGACCTGGCCGGCCAGTTGGCGATGTTCAACCGCGGTGCCCAGCCCTCGCGCGGCGACACCACGATGAACACCATCGCCGCCTTCATGAAGGAGGTCGGCTCGCTGCGTGCCGACGAGGCGCTGCCCGATCCGAAGACCTACGTCACCGACGACTACCTGAAGCTGATCGACCGCGATCCGGTGCTCA
>JANNMP010000601.1:0-2816 GCA_031398015.1 Burkholderiaceae bacterium | reverse complement strand
GTGCCGGGCGCATCGGCCGGGTCTTGATCGGCATGGGCATGATCACTCTGGCGCTGCAGTTGATCGTCGGCGCCACCCGTCCGCTGACCGACGCGCCTGCCGTGCGGGCCTTGCTGGCCGCGCTGCCCAACGAGGTGCTGCTCGACATGGTGGTGGGCGCGGTGCTGGCGGTGCTGTCGTACTCCAGCCTGGCCATCGTGCTGCTCACCGCCACGCTGGCCGCCCAGGGCCTGCTGCCCACCCAGGTTGCGTTGGGCCTGGTGATTGGCGCCAACCTGGGCAGCGGGCTGCTGGCGATGCTGGCCACCGCCGGCAGCAGCCCTGAGGTGCGCCGCCTGCCGCTGGGCAACCTGCTGTTCAAGCTGCTGGGTGCGCTGCTGGCATTGCCGCTGCTGGGCCGGGCCCATGTGCTGCTGCAGCAATGGCTGCCCAGCGTGGCCGAGCAGGTGGTGGCGTTCCACCTCGGCTTCAATCTGGTGCTGGCGCTGCTGTTCATCGGCTTCACCGGGGTGGTGGGGCGGTTGATGGAGCGCTGGTTGCCGGCACCGGCGGCCGGCGCTGGCGGCCACCGCAACAGCCATCTGGACCCGGTGGCCCTGGCCACACCCAGCCTGGCCATCAGCTGCGCCGCGCGCGAGGCACTGCACCAGGCCGATGTGGTCGAGACCATGCTGCGTGGCGTGCTGCCGGTGCTGCGCGACAGTGACCTGGTGCTGGCCGAGCGCCTGCGCCAGATGGACGACACCGTCGACCAGCTCTACAGCGCGATCAAGTTCTACCTGACGCAGATCTCGCGTGAGGCGCTCAGTGAGCGTGAAAGCCGGCGCTGGACCGACATCGTCAGCTTCACCATCAACATGGAGCAGATCGGTGACAGCACCGAGCGCGTGCTGCTCGACATCGAGGACAAGCTGATCCACAAGCAGCGCAGCTTCAGTGAGGCGGGCATGGCCGAGGTCTGCCATCTGCATGAACGCCTGCTGGCCAACCTGCGCCTGGGCATGGGTGTGTTCCTTGACGGCCATGTGCGCGACGCGCAGCGCCTGCTCGAAGAAAAGGCGCGCTTTCGCGACCTGGAGCATGCCTACGCCGCCAACCACATTGCCCGCCTGCGCGACAACAGCGCGCAGAGCATCGAGACCAGTTCACTGCACCTGGATCTGCTGTCGGAGCTCAAGCGCATCAACTCGCACATCTGCGCCATTGCCTACCCGATCCTGGAGAGCAAGGGCGCACTGTCGGCCACCCGGCTGCGGGCTTCGCAACTGGCCGACTTGGACGACCTGAGCCGCTGAACGCCGATGCCCAGCCTGACCTGGCCGGTGGTGGCGGCGGTGCTGCTGGGTGCGCTGCTGCACGCGCTGTGGAATGCGCTGATCAAGAGCAGCACCGACAAGCCGCTGGACACGGCCCTGGTGCATGTGCTGGGCTCGGTGCTGGCGCTGCCGGTGCTGCTGGCCATCGGCCTGCCGCAGCCGGCGGCGCTGCCGTTCATCGCCGCGTCGGTGCTGGTGCACATCGGCTATTTCATCGCGCTGGCCGGTGCTTACCAGCATGGTGATCTGAGCCTGACCTACCCCGTCATGCGCGGCCTGGCGCCGCTGCTGGTGGCGCTGGCCAGTGCCAGCTTGATCGCTGAACCACCCAGTGCCGGCGCCTGGGCCGGCGTGCTGGCGAT
Source organism: Burkholderiaceae bacterium (assembly GCA_031398015.1). Classification (GTDB taxonomy): domain Bacteria; phylum Pseudomonadota; class Gammaproteobacteria; order Burkholderiales; family Burkholderiaceae_C; genus Pseudaquabacterium. Next base: position 1,138 of record JANNMP010000601.1, on the reverse strand, counting down.
CACCCTGGGTGTGGTGCTGGTCGGCCTGAGCCACCCCGGGCAGGTGCTGACGCACCGCAAGGCGCTGCTGTATGCGCTGGCCAATGCGCTGATCATCGCGGTCTACACCGTGGTGGACGGCCTGGGCGTGCGCACTGAGCTGGCGGCCGGTGGCAGCCCGCTGCGTTATGCGCTGCTGCTGTTTGTGCTCAACAGCCTGGCCTACCCGCTGCTGGTGTGGCGCCAGCGTGGGGCCGCCGGGCGGGCACAGATGCTGGCCTACGTGCGCCGGCGCTGGCCGTTGGCGGCGCTGGGCAGTGTCGCGTCGATCAGCAGTTACACCATTGCGCTGTGGGCCATGACCCAGGCGCCGGTGGCCAGCGTGGCCGCGCTGCGCGAAACCTCGGTGTTGTTTGCCGCGGTGCTGGGCAGCTGGCTGTTGAAAGAGCGCTTCGGCTTGCAGCGTGCACTGGGCACGGCGGTGATCGTGGCAGGTGTGGTGGCGCTGCGGCTTGCCTGAGGCCGCTGGCGCTGCACTCAGCCGGTGTTGCGCAGCCCCGCCGCCACACCGTTGATCGACAAATGGATGCCGCGCTGCAAGCGTTCGTTCTCGGGCGCGCCATCCTTCCTGTTGCGGCAGCGGCGCATCAGCTCCACCTGCAGGTGGTTCAGCGGGTCCAGGTACGGGAACCGGTGCTCGATCGACCGCGCCAGTGCCGGGTTGCTTTGCAGCCGCTCGGGCTCGCCGGTGATCAGCGACAGCGCGGCATGCGTGCGCTCCCACTCGGCCTTGATGGCGCTGAAGATTCGCTTGGCCAGCTTCTGGTCTTCCACCAGCTCGCAGTAGCGTGCGGCAATGCGCAAGTCGCTCTTGGCCAGCACCATGTCCAGGTTGCTCAGCAGGGTGCGGAAGAACGGCCATTGCTTGTGCATCTTCTGCAGCAGCTTCAGGCGCTCATCATGCTGCGCGCCCTTGCCCAGATGGCTGTCGATCGCCGAGCCAAAGCCGCACCAGCCCGGCAGCGCCACCCGGCACTGGCCCCAGCTGAAGCCCCAGGGGATGGCGCGCAGGTCTTCGATGGCGCGTGTGGCCTTGCGGCTGGCCGGGCGGCTGCCGATGTTCAGCTCGGCAATCTCGCGGATCGGTGTGGCGGCAAAG
>JANNMP010000321.1:0-2088 GCA_031398015.1 Burkholderiaceae bacterium | reverse complement strand
CCGCTGGCGCTGCCGGGCGTGGCGGCCGGCTCGATCTTCACCTTCTCATTGACGCTGGGCGACTACATCATTCCGCAGGTCATCGGCGACAGCACCAACTACATCGGCCAGGTGGTCTACAAGCAGCAGGGCGTCGCCGGCAATGTGCCGTTTGCGGCGGCGTTCTCGCTGGTGCCGATCCTCGTGATCGGCGCGTGGCTGTGGCTGGCGCGCCGGCTGGGGGCATTTGATGCGCATTGATGCCAACCACTCGGCCGCCCGCTCGGCCGCCACTGCACCAGGCGCTTCCTGGGGCCTGCGCGCCGCCGCCTGGGGCGTGGTGGCCTTCCTGCACATCCCGCTGGCGCTGATCGTGCTGTATGCCTTCAGCGCCGAGGACAAGACCTATGTGTTCCCGCCACCGGCGCTGACCACGCGGTGGTTTGCCGTGGCCTGGGGGCGTGACGATGTCTGGCAGGCCATCAGCCTGAGCTTCCAGGTGGCGGCCTGGTCCACCGCCATCGCGCTGCTGCTGGGCACGCTGGCGGCAGCGGCGCTGGCACGCAGCCGCTTTTTCGGGCGTGATGCGATCTCGCTGCTGCTGATCCTGCCGATTGCGCTGCCGGGTGTGATCACCGGCATCGCCTTGCGCTCGGGCTACGGCACGCTGGAGATCCCGTTCTCGTTCTGGACCATCGTCATCGGCCACGCCACCTTCTGCGTGGTGGTGGTGTTCAACAACGCGGTGGCGCGGCTGCGGCGGCTCAACCCCAACTTGGTCGAGGCCAGCATGGACCTGGGTGCCGACGGCTTCCAGACCCTGCGCCACATCATCCTGCCGCAGCTGGGCTCGGCGCTGCTGGCCGGTGCGCTGCTGGCGTTTGCGCTGAGCTTCGACGAAGTGATCGTCACCACCTTCACTGCCGGCCAGCAGACCACGCTGCCGATCTGGATGCTGCAAGAGCTGATCCGCCCACGCCAGCGGCCGGTGACCAATGTGGTGGCGGTGCTGATCATCGCGCTGACCTTCGTGCCCATCCTGCTGGCCTATCGCTTGACCCGTGCGGACGAGCCAACCCACCGCTGAGCCCTTCATCCCCCAAGGAGACCACCATGGCCGACACCCCCACGCTGCCCACCGACTTGCTGATCGACGGCGCCTTTGTGCCCGGTGAAGGCGACCCCGAGCGGGTGCTGAACCCGGCCACCGGCGAGCTGCTGGTGGCCCTGCCAGAAGCGTCGGTCGACCAGGTGCACAAGGCGGTGTCGGCGGCGCACCGGGCCTTCGACAGCTGGAGCGAGACCACGCCGATGGAGCGGTCCCGCCTGCTGCTGAAGCTGGCCGATGCCATCGAAGCGCGCGCCGAAGAATTCGCCCGGCTTGAATCATTGAATTGCGGCAAGCCCTATGCCCGCGCGCTGGGCGACGAGATCCCGGCGGTGGCCGATTGCTTCCGCTACTTTGCCGGCGCCGCACGCTGCGTGGGCGGCACGGTGGCCAATGAATACCTGGCCGGCCACACCAGCATGATCCGGCGCGACCCGATCGGCGTGGTGGGCTCGATCGCGCCCTGGAACTACCCGCTGATGATGGCCGCCTGGAAGATCGCCCCGGCGCTGGCCGCCGGCAACACCGTGGTCATCAAGCCCAGCGAGCAGACCCCGCTGACCGCGCTGCTGCTGGCCCGCGTGGCGGCCGAGATCTTCCCCAAGGGTGTGCTGAACGTGATTGCCGGGCGCGGCGCCAGCGTGGGCCAGCCGCTGGTGGAGCACCCGCTGGTGCGCATGGTCTCGCTCACCGGTGACGTGTCCACCGGTCGCAAGATCCTGCAGGCCGCCACCGGCACCATGAAGCGCACGCATCTGGAGCTGGGCGGCAAGGCGCCGGTGCTGGTGTTCGACGATGCCGACATCGAATCGGTGGTCGAAGGGCTGCGCACCTTCGGCTACTACAACGCCGGGCAGGACTGCACGGCGGCCTGCCGCGTCTATGCAGGCGCCAAGGTCTACGACAGGTTGGTGGCAGACCTTTCCAGCGCCGTCAAGACCATCAAGCTGGGCCTGCAGGACGACGCCGACGCCGAGATCGGCCCGCTCATCAGCGACCGG
>JANNMP010000563.1:0-1857 GCA_031398015.1 Burkholderiaceae bacterium | reverse complement strand
TGTCAGGGAAGGCCTGCGCCAGGTCGATAACATCGGGCAGTTGCGGGTGGTACTGCCAGGCCTCGAAGCTCAAGCCCAGCGGCGCCAGTTGCGCAAAACCCTGGCGGAAGGTGGCATCGGCATACAGCCCCGGCGGCGGTTTGGTGTGGCTGTTGTGGATCAGCGGGCTGGCGTCCCAGCCGCCGGCATGGCGGATGCCCTTGAACCTGCCGCCGCGGCCGCCGCCGGCCTGGATGTGCGCCGCCAGCACCTCGGCCACTTGCGCCCCCAACATCAAATCGGCATGGCCGACGATGCCGGCACAAGCGCGCAGTTCACCGTAAACCCCGCTGTCGCACATGGCCGCCACGCCGTTGGCGAACTCGGTCTCACCGACCGGTTTCAGCGCCTGCGGCCCGCTGCTGCGGTAGAAGGCCATGCAGTCGACAAACACCGTGGCCACGATGCGGTGCACGCCCAGGCTGGCACCGGGGCTGTCGATGTCTTGCCGCAAGTCATCCAGCAAGTAGCGGTGGCGCTTGTGGTCCCACAGGTGGTGGTGCGGGTCGACGATGGGCAGCTCCGGCGCCAGCACGGCCTCGGCCGGCCGCCGCGCCAGCCAGGCGTCATTGGGCACCACGCCGGTGCCGATGGCGTCGCGCTGTTTGTCCAGCTGGGCCGGCTGCGGCATGCCTGTCTCCTGTGGAATTCTTGTCTGGTGATGATCGGCCCGCCGGCCCGGCCGGGCTGTCACCCACAGGTCTGGTCACTGTGCGCCATGCCGGGCTGATGCGCAGCGCAGGGCTCAGCCCGGTGACGGATGGGGATGGGCCGCCGCCACGCCCAGCGTGTAGGCCGCCAGCGGCCCGGCATGCACCTGGGCGCCGGCAAAACCGGCCTCGCTGCCGAAACAGACCCAGGCCTCGGTGGGCGTGGCACCGCCTGGCCCCCGCTGCTTGCGCACCAGGATGCGGTGGCCCTGCTGCAGGGTGCCGAACACAAACACCTGATGCATGACCGACCCGCTGCAACCATCAAGCCACGGTGGCCACGGGCCGCTTGACCTGCAGCCGCTCGGGCGACAGATAGGCCTGGCGGTATTGCTCGAACGGCAGGCTGTCGGCGGCCTCGATGCGCTGCTGCGCGGCCACCGATTCAGCCGCCAGCGCCGCATAGTGCGCTGCCTGGGCATCGCTCCAGGGCAGGGCCAGCAGTTGCCTGCGGGTGGCCGCCGAATGGCTGCGGATGAACTGCACATACGAGCCGTCGAACTGCTGCGCCATCACCTGCAGCACCCGCGCCGACGGCAACTGCGCGGGCGTGGCCAGCAGCGCGCGGGCGCCATGCAGCGCGGCGGCGTTGTGCTCACCACCCTGGGCGGCGTCCAGCGCCTCGGCAATCGGCACACATTCGGCCAGCAGCTCGGCGGCCCAGCTGGTCAATGTGACCGTGTGCTCGCCCTGCTCCAGCAGCAGGCCGGGCTCACGCCCACGCGCGGCCACGCGGTGCTGGTTGCGGCCCAGCGCCGCCACTTCAGCGGGGGTGTCGGGCGGGCTGTCGGCCAGCAGGCAGTGCAGCAGGAAGATGTCGATCACGCGCATCGTGGCCGCGCCAATGCCCACCGGCTCGAAGGGGTCGAGATCCATGCAGCGCACCTCGATGTATTCGACACCGCGCTCACGCAGCGCGTGCAGTGGGCGCTCACCGGGGAAGATCACGCGCTTGGGGCGGATCAGGCCGTAGAACTCGTTCTCGATCTGCAGCAGGGTGGTGGCCAGCTGGTTGTAGTCACCACCCGGGTTGCGGATGCCCACCGTCTCGTAGGCCGGGTAAGGCTTGGTCAGCGCCTCGTGCAGCGAGTTGGCGTAGCTCTCCAGG
>JANNMP010000540.1:0-2470 GCA_031398015.1 Burkholderiaceae bacterium | reverse complement strand
GCCACCGCCGCGCTGCTGGCCCAGTACGAGAACCTGAAGAGCTGGATGGAACGCACCCAGGGCCAGAAAGTGCGCATCAGCGTGCCGGCCAACTTCAAGGTGTTCTTCGACAACACCATGCGCGGTGACTATGACGTGGCGGTGTCTGCGCCGCACTTTGCCCGTGTCGCCCAGGCCGACCGCGCGATGGTGCCGGTGGTGCTGTACGAGCCACGCATCAGCGCCTTGTTTGTCGGCAGGCCCGACGACGGCCTCAACGGCGCGGCCGACATGCGCGGCAAGTTGCTGGGCTTTGCCAACCCCACTTCATTGGTGGCGATGTACGGCCTGCAGTGGTTCCGCCAGGCCGGGCTCGAGCCAGGCAAGGATTTCGAGATCCGCGGCGCCCGCACCGACATGGGCGTGGGCCGCATGCTGCTGGCCGGTGAAGTCAATGGCGCGGTGATGAGCAACGGTGAGTTCCGCGCCCTGCCGCAAGACGAGGCCGCGCGCCTGCGCACCGTGGAGTCATTTGCCCGCATCCCCAACTTCATCGTCGTGGCCCACCCCCGCCTGGGCGCAGCACGCATCACCAAGTTGCGCAGCCAGTTCAAGGCCTTCATCGCCGACAAGGACGAAGGCCAGGCCTTCATCAAAGCCACCGGCATCACCGGCATGGTCGACGCCGACGATGCCGTGCTGCGCGAGCTGGACCCCTACACCGTGCCCACGCGCCGCGTGATGGGCTACACCAACTGACAACCACACCATGGCCAAAGTCCTCTGGCGTTCCACCCTGGGCGCTCCGTCCACCGCTGAGTCGTATTCAGAAGGGCCGTTCGAGGACTCGACCCCTGCCACGGCCACGCCGCTGCCGATCACGCTGACGCAGGACATCGCGCGCAGCTTCCGCCAGGTGGGCGTGGCCTCGTTCCGCGCCTCGGTGGTCAACGTCGATTCGATGACCTTCCAGGCCGCCTGGACGATCTCAGAGCATGGCGAGGTGACCGACAACCAGGTCGACCGGCCGCTGGACAGCTCATTCCCCGCCGCCACTGCCGCCATCAACCTGCTGGCCCATGCATCGGACGACGAAACCCTGCTGCACAAGCTGAGCCCGCGCCGCTGGGGCATTGCCTGGCGGCTGGACGACCCGATGGTGGTGCTGGCCGAGGCCCAATTCCATGAGCGGCGTGACGCCATCAGCGAATCCGACAAGACCTTGCTGCGCCTGGTGTGCAGCTCGGCCATGCGGCCCAGCACCACGCCAGCCATGGGTGGCATGGACACAGCGGCAGCCATGGCCTGGCCGGGTGGCGAGCCAGCGGCACCGGCGCCGCCGCGGCTGCTGTCGCGCCTGGCCGTGGTGTTGATGGCCTGCAGCGCCGCCGTGCTGTTGTGGGTGGCCGCCACCGCCCTGCCCGAGTTGCGCCGCAGCAGCGGCTTGCGCGAGGCCCAGCTGGCCAGGCTGCAGGCCCTGGCCGACAAGACCCTGGTGCGCGGCGTGGGCACCGCCATGTCCAGCGGCGACTATGGCGACGTGCAGACCGTGTTGTCCTCGTATTCGTCGCTGGGCTACTTCGACGGTGCGGCGGTGGTCAATGTGCGCCAGCGGGTGGTGGCGCTGTCGGGCCGCACCGACCAGCTGCGCATCGGTGACCCGGTGCCGCCCGAGGTGCAGCGCACGGCCCAGGCCATTGACCTGAGCCTGGGCGCCGAGCGCCTGGGCCAGCTGCTGGTGGTGCCGGCACCGGCCACGCTGCAGCCGGCCGGCCTGCCCGGCTGGGCGCCAGGCCTGGCCTGGGGCACAGCCATCACCGCGCTGGGCGCACTGGCAGCGGCGCTGGCCGCGATGCGCCGGCCACGGTCGGCCAAACCGGTCTGAACGCCCCGACCGGCGCCGTGCCGGTCAGGGCTTCAAGTCTGCTGCCTTGATGGCCGGCGCCCAGTCGCTGATCTGCTTGGCCACGTAGTCACTGAACTGGCTGCTGCCCATCTTCAGCGGCGTGATGCCCAGCTCTTCAAAGCGCTTGACCACCGCCGGGTCGGCAATGATGGCCGCCAGCGCTGCGGCAAGTTTGTCGCTCACCGCCTTGGGCAGCCCGGCCGGGCCGCTGACACCAAAGTAGTTCTCGGCCACCAGCTGCGGCAGGCCCAGCTCCAGCACCGTGGGCACCTCGGGCGCCAGCGGCGAGCGGCTGCGCGAGGTGACAGCCAGGCCTTTCAACTGCCCACTCTTCATCATCGGCACATAGGCGGTGATCACGTCGATGCCCACAGGGATGGTGCCGGCGATCAGGTCAGTGGTCATGGGCGCGCCGCCGCGGTAGGGCACATGGGTCATCTGGATCTTCATCGCGCTCTTGGCCATCTCGCCGACGATGTGGCCTATCGAGCCCGGCCCGCCGCTGGCGAAGTTGTAGCCCGGCGCTGCCGCAGCCTGGGGCAGCTCTTTCAGGCTCGCCGGGCCGGACTTCGGGTTGGCCATCAG
>JANNMP010000534.1:0-3209 GCA_031398015.1 Burkholderiaceae bacterium | reverse complement strand
CCAGTCGCCGGGCTCGCAGATCGGCGAGGCGCAAATCCGCGAGCGCATGAAGATCATCCAGCCGTTCACGCGCTGGATCCGCACCTTCTCCTGCACCGAAGGCCATGAGCAGACGCCGCGCATCGCGCATGAACTGGGCATCAAGACCCTGGTCGGCGCCTGGATCGGCACCGACGCCGAGATCAATGAACGCGAGATCGAGGGCGTGATTGCCGTGGCTCGCGCCGGCCACGCCGACATCGTGGCCGTGGGCAACGAGGTGCTGCTGCGCGAGGACATGAGCGAGGACGCACTGCTGGCCTGCATCGAACGTGTCAAGCAGGCCCTGCCCGGTGTGCAGGTTGGCTATGTCGACGCCTACTACCTGTTCGAGAAGCACCCGCGCATCACCGCCGCCTGCGATGTGGTGCTGACCAACTGCTATCCGTTCTGGGAAGGCTGCCCGCGCGAAGGCGCGCTGGCCTACATGCAGAGCATGGTGCGGCGCACCCGTGCCGCCGCGCCGGGCAAGCGCATCATCATCAGCGAAACCGGCTGGCCCGACCAGGGCAGCCCCTTCCATGCCTCGGTGCCGTCGACCGAAGGCGCCATGGCCTACTTCACCGACACCTTTGCGTGGGCCGAGCAAGACGGCATCGAGGTCTTCTACTTCGCCGCCTTCGACGAGGCCTGGAAGGTGGGTGCCGAAGGCGATGTGGGCGCCTATTGGGGCCTGTGGGACAAGAACGGCGTGCCGAAGTTCGGATGAGCAGCATGCACAAGCTGCCCTCCGGCAACGCCATCTGCTACTCGGGTTACCGCGATGGCCAGAACCCGGGTGAGAAGACCTACCCGTCGCTGGCCGAGATCCGCGAAGATTTGGCCATCCTGCGCAGGCATTGGCCGCTGCTGCGCCTGTACGACTGCAGCCCGCATGCCGAACGCGTGCTGCAGGTGATCGCGTTAGACAAGCTGCCGTTCCAGGTGATGCTGGGCGCCTACCTGGGGCCCGAGATGAACAACTTCGGCTGCCCCTGGGGCGGCACGCACACCGAGGAGCAGCTCGAAGCCAGCCGCACCGAGAACGGCGCCGAGCTCGACCGGCTGGTGGCGCTGGCCAATCGCTATCCACACATCGTGTTCTCGGTGGCGGTGGGCAACGAGGCGACTGTCGACTGGACCGACCATTACGTGCCGGTGCCGACGATGATCGCGTATGTGCGCCGGGTGAAGGCAGCGGTACAGCAGCCCGTCACCTTCTGCGAGAACTACGTGCCCTGGCAGCACAAGCTGCGCGACCTGGTGCCTGAGCTGGACTTCATCTCGGTGCACACCTATCCGGTGTGGGAGTACAAACATATCCACGAAGCGCTGGACTACACCAAGGACAACCTGGCCAGCGTGGCGAAGCTCTACCCGGGCAAGCCCATCGTCATCACCGAAGCTGGCTGGTGCACCAACAGCAATGGCCGTGGCATGCATGCCGAGCACGCGGTGCAAGCGCTGCAGGCCATCTACTACGCCGACCTGATGGCCTGGACCCAGGCCGAAGGCCTGCTGTGCTTTGTGTTCGAGGCCTTCGACGAGAACTGGAAGGGCTCGTCCGACCCGCTGGAACCCGAGAAGCACTGGGGCCTGTTCACCGCCGACCGCCGGCCGAAGCTGGTGATGCGCTCGCTGTACCCGGAACTGTCGCCGCAGGACGCCAACGCCTGACGCCTGGCCCGGGCCAATGCCAACGATGCACACCCACCGCACCCCCGACATCGCGCTCTGGGACCACCACCGCGCGCTGCGCGAGCAGTGGACCCACGAGGACAACCTGGTGGCCCAGCGCATGGGCTGGCTGATCTGGTCCGAAGGCCTGATGTTCACCGCCTACGGCACCCATGCACGTGACGATGTGACCTGGCTGGTGCTGGGCTTCCCCTTCTTCGGCATCCTGGTGGCCGTGCTGACCGGCGTGGCCATCTACACGGCCATGGCGGCCACCGACAGCATCAAGCAGCAGTTCGACGACGCCGGCCTGGCCGACCTGTGCCCGCTGGCGCCTGCCGGCCACATCGCCAACCGCGGGCGCTGGGCCGCCAAGGCCATGCCCTTCGTCTTCGGCGCCATGTGGTTGCTGTCTCTGTTCGGTCGCCTGAGCGACTGATGCACCAGTCAGCGCCGGCCAAAAAAAACCAGAAAGCAAGCAATGACCGCATCGTCCACCGCCGCCAGCCACAAGGTTCCCTTCGGGCAAAAGGTGGCTTTCGGGCTGGGCATGCTGGCCAACCAGATGTTCCCGGCGGCGCTGGGCATCTTCATGGTCGTGCTGGTGCAGGACATGGGCTTTCCAACCTGGATGTGGGGCATCCTGTTCTTCCTGCCGCGGGCCTACGATGCGGTGCTCGACCCGATCATGGGCTTCATCTCCGACAACACACGGTCGAAGTGGGGCCGGCGGCGGCAGTACGTGTTCATCGGCGCCATCATGCTGGGCGTCGGGTTCGTGGCGATGTGGCAGCTGCACCGCGCCGACGGCGTGACCTACAACTTCCTCTACTTCCTGTTCTGGTCGCTGGTGTTCTTCACCGGGCTCACCGTCTTCAGCATCCCCTACGTGGCCATGGGCTACGAGATGAGCGACGACTTCCATGAGCGCACCAGCATCATGGCCGTGGCGCAGTGGATCGGTCAGTGGGCCTGGGTGATCGCGCCCTGGTTCTGGGTCGTGATGTACGACCCCAAGTGGTTCGCCAACGCCGACACCGCCACACGCACGCTGTCGGTGTGGGTGGGCGTGGCGTGCACGCTGCTGGCGATGGTGCCGGCGCTGTTCCTGCCCAGCCGCTCGACTCTGAATGACACCCACTTGGTGCCGCTGACCGTGGCCAACGTGGGCCGGGGTTTCAAGGAGCTTCTGGACGGCTTCAAGGAGGCTTTCGGCTGCGTGCCGTTCCGCAAGCTGTGCGGCGCCACCTTCCTGATCTTCAACGCCTTCAACACGGTGGCGGCGTTTTCGTTCTTCATTGTCGTTTACCACCTGTTCAACGGCAACACCGCGGCCGCAGGCATCTGGCCCACGCTGTTCGGCAGCATCGGCGCGCTGGTCACCACCTTCGCCGTCATCCCCACCGTGGCGTGGATGTCGAAGAAGGTGGGCAAGAAGAACGCCTTCATGGTGTCGCAGGGCATCTCGCTGCTGGGCTATGTGCTGCTGTGGTTCCTGATGGTGCCCGGCAAAC
>JANNMP010000510.1:0-1627 GCA_031398015.1 Burkholderiaceae bacterium | reverse complement strand
GGCCCACCCAGGGTTTGCCGTCGCGCCGTGCAATGTGGCCCGAGATGAACACCAGGTTGCCGGTGCGCACGAACGGCACATAGGCGGCGGCGGGCGTGGCCACCGGTGGCAGGCTGATGCCCAGGGCGGTGAGCTTGTCGTAGACGGACATGGTGTGGGGGCTGCAGCGCAGCGGTTGCGGGCGGAGGGGTGGCGCGCAGCTGGATGGCCAGCCCCGCGCGGGGCGCCGATCCTACACTGGCGCCATGGACGCCGGCAGCCCCTTGCAGCCGACCTGGGCACCGGGGCGCAGCGCCGTGCAACAGCATGGCCGCCAGCGCGGCGCGGGCTGGCTGGCAGTGGGCCTGGGCCTGGCCTGGTTGCTCGGCCTGGCGCTGCAGATGCAGCAGCCGGCACTGTGGCCGCTGGCGCACTACCAGGCTTTGCTGCTGGTGGCAGCCACGCTGCTGGCACTGGCCATGGCCTGGCCGGCGTTGCGGCAGCCGGTCTTGCTGCTGCTGGCATTGGCTGCTGCGGCCTTCGCCAGCACCGGCTGGCGCGCTGATGCCAGGCTGGCACAGCGCCTGCCCAGCGCGCTGGAAGGCCAGGACTTGCGTGTCACCGGCCTGGTGGCCAGCCTGCCGCAGACCGGCCCGGCGGGCACACGCTTCATGTTCGAGGTCGAGCAGGCCACGTGGCGCGGCCAGCCGGTGCGCCTGCCGCCACGCCTGGCGCTGGGCTGGTACCTGCACCACAACGACGAAGCCTGGCTCGACGACCCGCGCAGTGACCTGCGCGCCGGCCAGCGCTGGACCCTGCCACTGCGCCTGAAGCGCCCGCAGGCGGGGCTGAACCCGCATGGCTTCGACGCCGAGTTGATGTGGTTCGAGCAAGGGGTTGGCGCGGTGGGCTATGTGCGGGTGGTGCGTGGCTGGGGCGCGGCCGAACGCCTGGCCGACGGCGTGGCCCATCCGGTGCACCGCCTGCGCCAGCGGCTCAGAGACAGCCTGCAGCAGCAGGTGGCCGAAACGCGCACCGCCGGTGTGCTGGCGGCACTGACCGTGGGTGACCAGGCCGCCATCGAGCGCGAGGATTGGGAGCTGTTCCGCCGCACCGGCGTGGCCCATCTGGTCAGCATCAGCGGTGTGCATGTGACCATGTTGGCCTGGCTGGTGGCAGCGTGTGCCGGTTGGGCCTGGTGCCGCAGCCAGCGGCTGATGTTGTGGCTGCCGGCGCCGACCGCCGCCCGCTGGCTGGGCCTGCTGGCGGCGCTGGGCTACGCACTGCTGGCCGGTTGGGGCGTGCCGGCACAGCGCACCGTGTTGATGCTGGCGGTGGCCGTGCTGCTGCGCAGCCTTGGCTGGCGCTGGCCCTGGGCGCTGGTGCTGCTGGCGGCTGCCGCAGTGGTGACGGCCATCGACCCCTGGGCGCTGCTGCAACCCGGCTTCTGGCTGTCGTTCACTGCGGTGGCGCTGCTGATGGCCAGCGAGCCGGGCGCTGGCGCGCCGCAGCCGGCCAGCGGTGCACGCGGCCTGCTGGCCGGCCACTTGCGGGCCCAGGTGGTGGCCACGCTGGGCCTGGCGCCGTTGTCGCTGGTGTTCTTCCAGCAGCTGAGCCTGGTGGGGGTGCTGGCCAACCTGGTGGCGAT
>JANNMP010000496.1:0-1505 GCA_031398015.1 Burkholderiaceae bacterium | reverse complement strand
GGCCCACCCGGGCTTCCAGCGCCGCCACCCGGTCCACCAATGCGGCCAGTGCCTTGGCCGATGGCACACCCAGGCGGGTCATGGCGCGCGCGGTGCGCTCTTCGAAGATCGATTCCAGCTTGTCCCATTGGGCGTTGGCCTTGCTGCCAACTTCGCCGGCCATCGCAGTCATCTTGCCGGCCACGTCACCGAGTTTTTCTTCGGCCACCGCCTGGGTCTTGCGCTGCAAGCTCACACCCTCCTTGATCAGGGTGTCGAAGACCTTGCCACCCTCGCCCTGGGCCTTGGCAAAGGCGCCCAGGCCGGCCAGCCAGATCTGCTGCGCCGAGTCTTTCACGGTCTGCGCCAGCTGGCTGTCGAGCAGGCCACCGGGCGCGGCTGCCTTCTTCTCGGCCATCTTCTGAAGTCTCTTCACCATGGGAACTCCTGGGGGTGTGGTGGCTGCGTGTGCGATGCCGGCGTGCTGTGGTGCCGTTTGCAGTGTAGGCAGGCAGTTTCGAGCCGTCAGCCTAATTGCCGCCGGCACCACACCGGGTTTGTACGGGCTGCAGCTTCGGCGCCGGGCTATCCTGCCGGCCATGTACCTGCCTCACTTCGGGCTGCAGCAGCCGCCGTTCTCGATCGCGCCAGACCCGCGTTACCTGTACATGAGCGAGCGCCACCGCGAGGCGCTGGCCCACTTGCTGTATGGCGTGCAGGCCGGCGGCGGCTTTGTGCTGCTGACCGGTGAGATCGGCGCGGGCAAGACCACCGTGTGCCGCTGCTTCCTGGAGCAAGTGCCCGCCGGCTGCCAGGTGGCCTACATCGTCAACCCGAAATTGAGCGTGGCCGAGCTGCTGCAGACCGTGGCCGAGGAGTTCGGCATCAGCCTGCCGGCCGGTGTGGCTGCGGCGCAGGCCAGCACCAAGGCCTGGGTTGATGCGCTCAACCAGCACCTGCTGGCCGCCCATGCGCAGGGCCGGCATTGCCTGCTGATCATCGACGAGGCCCAGCACCTGTCGGCCGAGGTGCTGGAGCAACTGCGCCTGCTGGCCAACCTGGAGACGCATGAACGCAAGCTGCTGCAGATCATCCTGATCGGCCAGCCCGAGCTGCGCAGCCAGCTGGCGGCGCCGGGCATGGAGCAACTGGCGCAGCGGGTGATTGCGCGCTACCACCTGCAGGCGCTGAGCGCTGCCGAGACCAGCGCCTATGTGGCGCACCGGCTGGTGGTGGCCGGGTTGGCGGGTGCCAAGCCGTTCGACAGCCGGGCGCTGCGCCGCGTGCATGCACTGACCGCTGGTGTGCCCAGGCGCATCAACCTGCTCTGTGACCGCGCCTTGCTGGGCGCCTATGCCCAGGGCCACCACTGCGTGCTGATCATCGACGAGGCGCAAAACCTGTCGGCCGAGGTGCTGGAGCAACTGCTCTTGCTGACCAACCTGGAAACCAGCGAACGCAAGCTGCTGCAGATCATCCTGATCGGGCAGCCTGAACTGCGTGGCATTCTGGCCAAGCCCGAGCTG
>JANNMP010000459.1:0-2232 GCA_031398015.1 Burkholderiaceae bacterium | reverse complement strand
CAGCACCAGCTGGCCTGCGCGCAGGCGCAGCGCCGTGTTGCCGCTGAACGCCACCGTGGTGGGTTGGCCGCTGTTGCCGATCAACAGCGTGTCAGCGCGCAGCGCGGCCTGGCTGGGTGTGCCGGTGATGCGGGCGTTGTTGATCTCCAGGCTGCTGCCGGCCTGGATGCTGAAGCTGCCGCCGCTGGGCGCCAGCAGGTCACCGTTGATGGCGATGCGCTGGCCCGACAGCAGCGTCAGCCGGCCGCCGGCACTGGCATCGACCACCGGTGTGTCACTGGCGCCCAGCGTGATGCCGAATGCCGTGCCGGGGCCCTCGGCCTGGCCGGCCACATCGATGGCGGCGCCGCCCAGGGCCAGCAGCGCGGTGGCGTCGTCGCGCAGGTTGACGCCGAACAGCAGACTGTTGCGGTTGTCGGGGTTCTGCGCCACGCTGGCGCGGCCGTCGATGGCCATCACTGCGGCGGGTGAGCCGTCGGCAGCTCCGATGCGCAATGTGCTGCCCCCGGCCAGGCCGACGCCGATAGGCACCGAGTTGTTCTGCGGCGTCAGCGCCACCGAACTGCCACGCAGGCTCAGCCGCTCAGTGGCCAGCAAGCTGCTGCCGCGCACCTGCACGCCCACGCGGTCGACGTTGCCGTTGGCATCGACCGTGCCGTGGATGTCGATCAAGCGCGCGCCCAGCGTGCTGCCGCTGCGGATCAACACGCCGCTGGTGTCGTCGAAGCCCACGGTGCTGTGGCCAGCCAGCGTGATGCGGCCGCTGCCGGCCTGCAGCTGGCTGCTGCTGATCTCGATGCCGTTGAGCAGCCGGGTGGGCGAGCCCGCCACCGCGCCGGCATGGCCGGCGGCGCAGGCCAGCACCGGGCCGCAGGCCACCGTGGGCCCGCCCAGCACGATGTCACCACCGGCAGTGCTGATGTTGGTGTCACGCAGGCGGATGGCGCCGCCCGCCGAGCCACCCTGGGCAATGCCCAGGAAGCCGCCGGCCGAGCCGGCCGTCAGGTTGACCGACAGCGGCGCACCCTGGCTGCTGATCAGAGATTCTTCGAACAGGATGTTGCCGATGGCCACCAGGCTCAGGCTGACGGCGTTGGGCGGTGTCACGCGCAACGTCGCCCCCAACACGTCGATGTCGCCAAAGCCCTCACCACCGGCACCGGTGGTCACCGTCACGTTGTTGCCGGCGTTCAGCGCCGCCGCCAGCGTGCTGGTGCTGAGCGTGGCCTCGCTGCCGTTGCTGCTGAAGTTGGGGCCGGCGCTGATGTCGATGTCGCTGACGTTGTCGCTGATGAAGATGCTGTGCGGGTCGATCAGCCACAGCCCGGCGCGGCCGGCTGCCGCACTGGTGTGCACCGCTTGCGGCCTGGCGTCGAGCCAGCCGCCCGAGGTTTCCACCAGGCCACCGTCACCGCCCAGCGGGCCGCCACGGGCGCTGAGCGTGCCGTAGGCGCGGCTGCTGTGATTGCCCCACAACACCACCAGGCCGCCGTTGCCGTTGGCCGTGGCGTCGGCCCGCAGCAACGCGCCGGGGGCCAGAACGCTGGCGTCGGCATTGCGAAATCCTGCATCGCGGCCCTGCAGGCCACCGCCCACGCGCACCGCGCCGCCACCGGCCGCGCCCGAGGCATCGGCCAGCGCGCCGTCGAGCAGGCCCACCTGGCGGCCCAGCAGGCTGATGCTGCCACCCAGGCCCAACGTGGCGGTGGCCTCGATGCGGCCGGCAGCCAGCAGGCTGCCGCTGCCGGCGTGCACCGCCACCTGGCCACCCACCGCGCCGCTGGCCGATGTGCTGCTGGCCGCGCCCATCAGCACGCCCTGGCTGCCGTTGAGCAGCACCTGGCCGCCCGGGCCGGTGCCCAGGCTGTCGGCACGCACGATGCCCTGCTGGTTGACCAGCGCAGCCTGCAGGTCGATGCGGCCGCTGCCGGCCAGCACCTGGCCCAGGTTCAGCACACTGCCCTGCGGCGCCACCAGGCGCACTGCCAGGCGCGGCAGCGCGGTGTCGATCAAGTCCACCTGGCCACCGGCGGCCAGCAGCACCTGGCCGTCGGGCGCGGCGATCAAACCGTGGTTGTGCACGCCGCCGGCCCCGGCCAGCAGCAGAACCCGGCCGCCCGTGGTGCTGCGCAATTCACCGTGGTTGACCACGCTGGCCGCCGCAGCACCAGCGCCCTGGCCGAGGCTGAAGCGGCCGCTGGCCAGACCGGCGCGCCAGTGCGCAGCCTCGTC
>JANNMP010000401.1:0-17089 GCA_031398015.1 Burkholderiaceae bacterium | reverse complement strand
CTAGGCCCAGTTCACTTTGCTTCTGCATTAGCTCCAACGGCATGAGTTGAGCGTTGGAGAAATCCCATAGGTAGCAGCCGAGGATGACTCGCTTGCCGGGCAGGAGTTCTTTGAGGCGGCGGAGATTGCGTTCCAGATGGCGTGATGTTGATCTTCGTCAAGCCACCAAATGCGCGCGCTTGAGTTTCAGGACTGGATTGTTTTCAATGTCCGGACCGCGATTCTTCATGGCCAGCATCTTGATGCCGGTGGCGATCAAGAAGACGGCAAAGATGTACAGAATCCAGCTGAACTGCGCGACCAGGGTTGCGCCCAGGCCGATCATGATGGCGCGCAGTACGATCACACCCAGGATGCCCCAGAACAGCACCCGGTGCTGGTACTGCCGCGGGATGGCGAAGAAGCTGAAGATCAGCGCGATGACGAAGACGTTGTCCATCGACAGCGACTTCTCGATCATGAAGCCGGTGTAGTAGTCCATGCCGCTCTGCGCGCCCAGATACCACCAGACCCAGGCACCAAAGAAGAGCGCCACGCTGATGTAGCCGGCCGACAGCAGCAGGCTCTCGCGAACGCCGATCTCGCGGTCGTCCTTGTGCAGGACGCCCAGGTCGAAAGCCAGCAAGGCGACAACGATGCCGACGAAGCTGAGCCAGATCCAGGCCGGCTTGCCCATAAAGTCGGACGTGAGGAAGGGGAGCAAGGATTCCATGTTTGTTCGATTCAGATTCAGAGGATCGCCGCGACGGCCGTGCCCACGCCCATCAGAGCACTGAACACACCGAGCAGCACGACATCGCGTTTCTCATTGCCCAGGCGCCAGGCGTGGAAGGTGACGCCGACCAGGCAGAGGGTCAGGATGGCGAAGAGAAGCGTGGTGGTGTCCATGGGCCTTGTTGCAAGTGGTTGATGGGGAGTTCCTGACGGGTGGGATTGAAGCCAGCGCGCTCAGCCGGCCGCCAGCGAGGATCCGGCGCCTTGGCCGGATCCGTTGCCGCTGCGGCGACGCCAGAGCGCGATAACAAGGTGCAGACCAGCACCCAGCAGCACGAGCAGCACGCTGCCGATACCCCAGATCACCCAAGTCGCGACCGTCACGCCGCCGGCCAGTGCGGGTGCGGCCTGCAGCAGGCTGTCGACAACAGGCCCCAGGCCCGCCAGCAGCTGGCTCACCCACTGCGCGACTTCTGGCGGCACCCAGGGGGCCAGCCAATCCGGCAGAGTGATGGTGCTGGCGCCTGATGCAGCCGCTGTGAGTACGCCAGCGTTCGAGACGGTCCAAACAGCAACGGAATGGAGCGCCCACGCGGCCAGCGACCAGAGCGTGATGAGCGATGCGACGAAGAACCAGCTGAGGGCATAGAACATGATCGGACTTTCTTTGGTGTTCGAATGATTCGGAGTGTGGAGATCAATCCGCTTCGAACAAACCAGCGTCTCTCGCAGCTAAGCTTCGGTTTTCCCGCATCGGAGGAAACATGCTGAACTATCGCCACCTGCACTACTTCTGGGTCGTCACCAAGGAAGGCGGATTTGCCCGCGCCGCCGAGCGGCTGGACATGGCGGTGCAGACCATCAGCGCGCAGGTGCGCGAACTGGAGAAGTCGCTCGGCCACCAGTTGCTCAAGCCTTCGGGCCGTGGCGTGGCGCTCACTGAGGCGGGCCAGGCCGCCTTCGCGCGCGCTGAAGAGATCTTTCATCTGGGCCAGGGCATCCCCGACGAGGTGCGCGAAGCGGCCAGCGGCAAGGTGGCCCGCCTGGCGGTCGGGCTCTCCGATGGCATCTCCAAGCTCGCGGCGCATGCGCTGCTAGAGCCAGTGTTGAGCACCCCCAACCTTCGGCTGGTCTGCCACGAAGGAGAGTTTGAGCAGCTGCTCAGCGAGCTCGCGCTGCATCACCTGGACCTGGTTCTCGCGGGCCAGGCCGCGCCGCGCAACCCGAACCTGCGCCTCACCAGCGAGCGGCTCGTCGATTCGCCGGTCGAGTGGTACGGACCGGCCCGGCTGGTCGGCAAGCCAGAGCGCGACCAATTTCCGCAAAGCCTCGACGTCCTGCCGGTGCTGCTGCCCACGGGGCACTCCGCCCTGCGACCGACGCTGGACCACTGGTTCGAGACGCAGGGCCTGCGCCCCCGCATCGTCGGCGAATTCGAGGACAGCGCGCTGCTGGCAGTGTTTGCGGCGCGCGGGCTTGGCGTGTTCCCGGTCAGCCGGCTCGGCGCGGACGATGTCGGCCTGATGCGAGGGCTGCGCTTGCTCGGCAGCAGCGATGGTGTGAAAGAGGAAATCCACGCCATCCGTTCGCGTCGCGGCCAGCACCACCCCTTGGTGACGCAGGTGGTGGCAGCGGCGCGGCCTTGATGGCGGCGGGGCGGCCCGTGTCAGTCGACGAGACGGCGGGCCCCCTTCGTGGCGCTCGGCTCTTCTCCATCGACGAGCTTCCAATGGTGCCTTGCGGACTCCACGACCAAGGTCTCGCCGTCGGCGAGGTAGCCGTCGGCCCGCGTGGCGGCCAATGACAGGCGCAGTACCTTTCTTTGCAGCGCCGGATCCGAGATCTCGGCCATCACGGCCGCCAAAGTGCTGTCATCGACGTTGCTGATGAGCGACCCTGTTTCGTACCCACCCGCCAGCAGTTCTTCGCACAGTGTGTAAACGATGTGCGGCAGGAGATTGGGCTCCAGCCCGAGTTCTCGCTCGGCGCCAAGCTGCTTGAGGATGTCGAACTCGGAGCGGCAGACATGGCCGTCGGAAATGAGGACCAGTGCGACGATGCGGGCGGCGGCTTCAGGGCTGTTTCGGGGATAGCTGCGCAAGATGGCTCTCCAGTTCGGTCAGTCAGTCGGTCGGTTCGAACAACAAAGGCCACGGACTCAGCCGCTGCGGTGGGGAAGCCGCCGCGCGGCCGAGCGATCGCGCTGCTCGGCGCGGATCGGGATCGGCACCAGCACCGGCGCAGGCTTTGGCCGCCAACCCCCCGGCGATGCGCGCAGCGACTGCAGGGCCCGGTCAAGTTGCGCGAGTACGAAGGCGGCGACATTCGAGAAAGGCTTCATGGCTGGTAGCACGCGGAGTGATGACAAGCTGGAATATGCATCCGGTACTGATCCGGAAGAAGCAGCGCTTTCTGGTCTTGCACGTAGAAAAAGCCGAACTCCTCAGGCACGAACGGCAACTCAGGCTGTGCCCTGCCGGGGGACCTCGTTCCGCCCTGCGCAGAATGGGTTGTCGCCGCGCCCCTGAGCCCTGTGGTGCTTCGGGCTTCGCCCTCGACGGCTTGGTCGGCCGAACCTCGCTGGCCTTGACGCGCACAAAGACCTTCTTGTCGGCCGAGAAGTCCCACCGTTCGACCAAGCAGCATCCCGGCGCGGAGTCCTTGCCCCAGCGCAGCAGGTTCACCGAATTGGGTACGCGCTCCCGCACCCGGGACGAGACGTCCCTGCCCGCCTGAACGGCCCATGGCGCAGCCTGCGGCGTGCGCAGCCTGCGGCACCGAGTTCAGCGTGCTGTCGCCGCCGAACGCCACCACGGCTGTGTGGGTCGACAAGGCCCGTTGCGCCACATCGTTTGCCACCCGTTGCAGTTCTGGCGGGGTGCAGAAGTGCAGGTCACTGCGGCGACCCTCCGCCTGCAGCACAGCCTCGATGAATCCCCGCTTCTTGTCAGCGTCGCTGCAGCCGGCAGCGGCGTTGATCACGAACTGAAACGATGACGCAGGATCGATTCGGAGGTCACCAGCCATGACGAGACACGACAACCTGCAGTCAAGATGCTCAGTCCCGGCGCAGCAAGTCACCAAAGACGGCATGCTCGCCGTCCTTGCGATCGGCACTTGGCGCGTCGTACAGGCCGACCCAGTGCGCCTTGTCTGCGGACAACGCCTGCGCCAGCGGGCAGATCGCCTCGGCGCGGTTGATGCCGCGCCCGTGCGGCAGCAGCACCGACCCGGTCAATGCCCGCTCGCAACGCACCGCTTCACGCTTGGCGGCCAGCGAGGGCCGGGCCGCAGGCCACTTGAAGACGCGGATGACACCGTTCAGCACCATCGTCATGCCGACCAGGATGTAGAGGTCGTCGCCGAAGAATTGCAGATCCCGGACGCCCAGGCCGTCGAGCTGCAGGAAGTGCTTGCGGATCAGCGTGCCGCTGCCGTCCAGCAGCGCCAATCGCAAGTCGTCGGCGCGTGCTTCGATCTCGATCTCGAGCAATGCGACCAGCCCCGCAAGACAGGGGCGCGCAGACCGAGCAGCAGCCGACGGCCGTCAACGGCCAAGCCCTCGATGTCGAAGCCGTTGTCCTTGCCCGGAATCGCCAAGTCGGGCCCGAGGTGGAGGTCATCGGCAAAGGCACGGTTGAGCAGGTTGGACTGGGCATCACGCTTCAGGCGCAACGCCTTGCGGCCATCGCTGGGCGCGACGCACCAGGCAAGGCTCGCCCTTGGGTCAGACGGACGGCATTCGCGCTTCAAGCATTGGGCATCTCGTTTCTCCAGAAGAGTCCTGGCAACAAGGGGCAAGCGCCGCACCGCCTGTGCGCCACTGTCGCAAAACCCCCGCAGTCTGCGGCAGAAGCCATGTCCTGCGTTCAGGTTTATCCGATGTTCGCGTCTTCCAAATGCTGCTTTTCCGGAACCGGCGATGGCCCCAGAGTTCACCCGTCCACCAACCGATGGAGATCCGTGATGCAAGTGCTCTTCAAGTCCCGCCACCCTCAGGCCACCGAACTGCGCGACCTGACCGAGCGCCGGGTTCGCTTCGTGCTGCGGCGTCTGGGTTGGCTGGTGCCGCGCGCCGATGTGCAGATGTCGGACGTGAACGGCCCCCGTGGCGGCATCGACAAGCGCTGCCAGGTGGATCTCCGGACCGACGGCGCAGGATCGGTGGTCGTCGCTTGCGTGGCCAGTGACTGGCGCACCGCGCTGGACAACGCGCTGGCACGCGCGGCACGGTTCCTCATGCGCCTGTGGCGGCGCGGGAATGACTCTCGCCGCATGCGCCAGCGCCTCATCGGCCACGAACGCTGAAACCGAACGACAACAGGACTCGACACCATGAACTCCCTGACGCCCATCTCCTCAACCCGTCGCCCGGATTCGGTGAACCCGGTGCCTGCTGTGGCTGGCACCGGGTCAGCCACCCAAGTCGCGGGCACAGGTCGTGTGCTGCGCAACACGTACGCCTTGTTGTCGATGACGCTGCTGTTCAGTGCGGCCATCGCCGCGGCCAGCGTGGCGTTCCAGTTGCCGGCCCCCGGCCTGCTGCTGACACTCGGCGGCTACTTCGGCCTGCTCTTTGCCGTCTACAAGTTCAAGAACAGCGGCTGGGCCCTGCCTGCGGTCTTCGCGTTGACGGGCTTCATGGGCTACTCGCTGGGGCCGGTGCTGGCCAAGTCGCTGGCCCTGCCTGGCGGCGCGCAGGTGGTGACGATGGCTCTGGCCGCCACCGGCGCCACCTTCCTGGCCTTGTCGGCGTGGGTGTTGACCACCCGGCGCGACTTCAGCTTCATGGGCGGCTTTCTGTTCGCCGGCATGGTCATCGCACTGATTGCCGGTCTCGGCGCGGTGTTCCTGCAGATGCCTGCGCTGGGCTTGGCGGTCGCCGCGATGGTTGCGCTGCTGTCGGCCGGCCTGATTCTTTTCGAGACCAGCCGCATCGTGAACGGCGGCGAAACCAACTACGTGCTGGCCACCGTCGGCCTGTACGTCTCGATCTTCAACCTGTTCACGAGCCTGCTCAGCCTGTTCGGCTTCGGCAGCGCGGTCGAATGACCCTCACCAGGAGCACACCATGAAATGCCCCACCTGCACTGACACCGCGCTCGTGATGAGCGACCGCCAGGGCGTCGAGATCGATTACTGCCCGCAATGCCGCGGCGTGTGGCTGGACCGCGGCGAACTCGACAAGCTGATCGAGCGCTCGGCAACGATGGCACCGGCACCGGCCGACAGCGCGGCAACTCGCTCGCAGCCCGGGTTCGTGGACTCCGATTACGAGCACGGCCGCAGCGCGCAGGGCCACCGCAAGAAGTCCTGGCTGGGCAACATCTTCGACTGAACCGAGAAGACACCACTCACGGAGCACCCATCATGCGCAGCTACCCCGTCAACAGCCCGCAAGCCGCCGCCCGCATCCTGGCGCTGACCGTGGTCGCCGACGGCGATATCGGCGACGCCGAGATCCGGTGGCTGGACCGGCTGGCCGTGCACGAGCAGTTGGGCCTGGCCCGGCATGAGTTGCATGCGCTGCTGGATATCTTCTGCGAAGACCTGCTGTCGAGCGGCCAGTTGAAGTGGGCCGACGTCTGCCCGGTGGACGAGCGCACGCTGGGCCACCTGATGGGCGAGATACAAGACCCCGCACTGCGGCTGAAGTTGTTGCGACTGTGTGTCGAACTGGCCGAAGTCGATGCCCAGGTCGACGAAGGCGAATCGATCATGCTCATCGCTGCCGTTGAGCACTGGGGACTGCACCATGAGATGTTTCGATCGCCGTCCGGAGATTGATCGGGTCGCCTCAACCTTGCGCGCGATGAGTTCGTGGACTGGCCGACCGACATGTGGGGTGCCCCCGGAAGAGCGGCCGGGACGCCGCGCCGTTCAAGGCCATCGACATGCACAACTTCAGTTCAGCGCAGCAAAGTCAGGCCCGCCCCGCGACGCTGCGAACGCCGATCATGTCAGCCGAGGTCAGCAAGTCCATGTCAGCAGGCCCGTCATCGAGCAAGGTGCGCGAAGCCTCCCGCCGCGCCAATGTGCCCACATGAACGCGGTCGCCGAACAGCATCACCGCCATGGCGCTGTCGTCCTGCAGCGATCTCCAGCACAGGCCCTGGATGTGCGCATGCTGCGCGTGGATGGCTGCGGCCGACTTGCGAGTCTGGGCGTCGCCCTGCTGTGCCCCAGCGGTGTCCGATTTTCTTGGCAGGCGATCTTGCCACTGCAGTCAGGCACCACCGCAGTGGGCTGCGACAGACTGCATGTGCTTCGGCCGCGCCGAAGGCCTGCCCGGCCTGGTGTGGGACGAAGCGCGGCCGATCCTGCTGCCTGACCTGCACAGCGGCCACTTCCGGCGCGCCGCTGCTGCCAGGCAGGCCGGCCTGGTGTGTGCTGCGGCCATGCCGGTGGTTGCCGATGTGCGGTGTGCCGACGAGCGCTTGTGCGCGGTGGTGGTGCTGTTCTGAGGGCGCTGGCCGACGGCTGGTACGGCAGCACCGAAAGCGAATTTGCCGCCGCATCGCGCGACACGTTTCTGCCTGCGGCAGCGGCCTGCCGGGCCTGGCCTGGCAGCAGCGGCGCGGCGGAAGTGCCCCGCTCAGGCCTTTTCAAGCCGGGTGCGCAGCGTCTGCACCGACGCCAGGGTCTTGTCGATGGCCGCAGCCACCGCGTTCAGGTCGGGGTTGTTGGTGTCCAGACCGTCGCGCAGCTTCTTGAACGAGGTGATTGCTGAACTGGCGGCGTCAATCGCCTGCAGCGCCAGCGTGCCCTTGAGCACCTTGGCCTGGGCGTTGGCGGTGGCCGCCACGCCGGCAATCAGCTTGCTGAGCTTGTGCACCTCGTCGGCACGGGCCTGGATGTTGGCCACCGCCTGCTCGGTGATGCCCAGGTCAAGGTCAAAGATGGCCAGCGAGGCCTGGCGGTCGAGTGCGTCGGCGTAGTCGGGGCTGTCTTCGCGGAACTGGCGCAGCCGGGCCTGCACAGCGTCGATGCGCGCCGGGTCGTCGGCTTGCCGCGCGGCGGCGGCGTCTTGCAGCAGGCGGTCGAGCGCGTCGGCCCAGAGCTTGATCTCGGGTTGTGCGGGCATGTCATTGCTCCTTCTTCAAATCGGCGGCCAGGTCTCGGATGCGCAGCGCCAGCGCAGCCAGGCGGCCGCTCTCGGGTGCGCGCCGCTCACGCACCGCTGCGGCCAGCGACGCATGCGATGCCTTCCAGGCCAGCACCGCACGCTGGACCTGCGCTGTCAGTGCCAGCGTGCTGGCCTGGGTCTTCAATGCGCGGGCGATGTCAGCCTGCATCGGGTTGAACCAGGCATCGGTGTCGCGCAGAAATTGCTCCACACGCGCCAGCTCGGGTGCGTCGGCGGCGTTCAGGATCGACACCGTGGCCGGTGGCGGCGCGCCAGGCGCGGGCGGCGGCGGCGCCACCGCAGTGCGCACCACCGCCTGCAGGTCGGTGCGGCGGCGCTCCAGCGCGCGGCGGTAGTCCAGGCGCTTCAGGTGCGGCAGCTCGAAGGCTTCGATGACGGCCGCGCGCTTGGTCTCGCCCACGGTCTTGCCCAGGTCGGCCAGGTCAGCGGCCAGCAGGTCGGCAATGCGGGCGATGACCGGGTCAGCACGTTCCACCGCGTCGGCAAAGTTGCGCGCTGCCTTGATCTTGATGGCCTCGCTGGCCAGCGCCTTGCCCAGCTCGAAGCCGGCGCCGGCCAGCGCCGTGCCGCCCACCGCGCCCAGCAGCTGGTTGACCGAGCCGGCCACCGCATCCACTGTCTTGGCGCTGTCTTGCGAGGCCTGCGACAGCGCCGCCAATGCGCCGGCGTAGTCGGCCAGGGCGCCGAACAGGGTTTCATAGTCGACGCTGCGCTGGGCCAATGTCTCGGCCACGGCGGTGTAGCGCTTGGCCGGCTCGGCAAACCCGGGGATGGCGGCCAGGCGGCTGGCCAACTCAGCATTGACGCCCGCCGCCGCCTGGGCACCGCTGGTGACGGCGGCACTCACGTCGCGGGTGGCCTGGGTCCAGCCCGACACATCGGGGATGCTCTGGCAGCCGGCCAGGGCCAGCACCACGATGGGCAGCAAGCCCCAGCGGGCCACCCGGCGCCACAGCCAGGTGGCGGCTCTGCGTTCAGCCGATGTCTGCATCGAACACTCCTCCAAGGGCAAGCTGCCCGGCAAGCCGGTTGTAGGCCGTTGGCGGCTGTGCGTCATGTGTCAATCAGGGGGTGTGGTGGGGTAATGGCCCCGGTTTTTGCGCCAAAGCCACAACAGTGCGCGTCATACCAGACCGTGGTGCACCGATCCATCAACCCACGCCGAGTGCTGCTGCACCGTCGGCCTGTTGCTGGTGCCGGGGCCGCTGGACCCTGGTCAGGCCAAGCCGGGGCCGAGCCGGGGCCCCGGGCCCGGGCAGAATGCGCGGCTTTGCCTGAATGGAGCGCCGCACGCGTGTTCAAGAACCTGATGGTGTACCGGCTGGCGCCGGATGGGCTGCCGGCGCTGGCCGCGCTGCAAACCGCGCTGGCCAGCCAGCCGTTTGCCGACTGTGGCGCCACCCAGCAGCAATCGGTCGGCTGGGTCAGCCCACGTGGCGAGGCGCATGGCGCGCTGGTCGAGGCCATCGCCGGCCAGTGGCTGCTGCAGCTGATGGTGGAAACCAAGCTGGTGCCTGGCGCGGTGGTCAAGCGCCTGGTGGAGACCCTGGCCGCGCAGATCGAAAAGACCACCGGCCGCAAGCCCGGCAAGAAGGAAACCCGCGCACTGAAAGACCAGGCCCTGCTCGACTTGCTGCCGATGGCGTTCAGCAAGCGCACTGCCGTCAAGGTGTGGATCGCGCCGGCCGCACGTCTGCTGGTGATCGACGCCGGCAGCGCCAGCCGCGCCGACGCGACCCTGACCGCGCTCAGCCAAGTGCTTCCTGGCCTGTCGGCACAGCTGATCAACACCGCCGTCACGCCCGAGGCGGCAATGGCCGACTGGCTGGTCAGCGGCGAGCCGCCCTCGCCTTTGCGCATCGACCGCGACTGTGAACTGAAGGCGGCAGACGGTGAAAAACCGGTGGTGCGCTACGCCCGCCACGCGCTGGACCTGCCCGAGATCCGCGAGCACATCGCCGCCGGCAAACGCCCCACCCGGCTGGCGCTGACCTGGAACGACCGTGTGTCGTTCGTGCTGACCGACAGTCTGCAACTCAAGAAGATCACCTTCCTGGACGGCGTGTTCGAACGCCGGGGTGCGGCCGGTTCTGGCGATGGTGATGAGGGCTTTGACGCCGACGCGGCGATTGCCACCGGCGAGCTGGCCCCGATGATCGGCGAGCTGATCGATGCGCTGGGCGGTGAGCAGGTGCTTGGCGAGGCGCCAGTGGCGCCTGGCCTGGTGCCACCTGCTGCGCTTGCGGCAGCGGCACCGACCGCACCCGCGCCCAAAACGACGCTGCCGCCTTGGGAGGCGGCAGCGGTCTGAACAAAGGGCCCGGCAGCACCGCCGGGCTCGGCAGTCAGCGGCGGCGGCGGCGGGCCGATGCGGCCATCAGGCCCAGCAGCGCGGTGGCCGTCAGCAGCATGGCCGACGGTTCGGGCACAGGCGACGGCTCGGGCACGGCCGCGGCCAGCATCACCTGGCCCAGCGCCTGGTGCACCTGGGTGGTCGGGTGGATGTTGTCGACGAAGAAGGCGCTGTTGCAATCCAGGCCGGCCAGGCCGCCGCCCAGTGTCAGCAGGCAGCCGGCGGTGGTGTTGGTCAGCCCGTTGCCCGGTGCACCCGCCAGCAGCGCGTGCTGCGCGGCGAAGGCGTCCACATGGTGGAAATCGGCACCCACCAGTTGCGCCTCCAGCTGGTCGTAAACATCACGCAGCGCCTGGTTGAAGCCGAGTGACAACATCGAAATCGCTGCGCTGTTGCCCGAGGCCAGGCCTTCGGGTGTCAGGCCCACATCGGGCAGGTTGGGCAACAGAAAATCGCGCGCGCCCAGGCCGTACAACGTGGTGATGTGGGTGCTGAGGTTGCTGAAGATGGTGCCAAACGCCGTGGTCGGGTTGGCCAGCGCCAGTGAATCGCGGAAATCGTTGGCACCTGCCCACACACTGAACAGCCCGCCCGACACTTGACCCGGAGGAAAAAACAGGTTGGTGGCGAAAAACTGCACCTGGTTGCTCAGCCCGGTGCCGGGGATGGCGCCACCCGTGCCGGTGCGCGCGCCGCCGATCGCAAACTGGTAGGTTTGGTGGGCAGCCAGTCCAAGCGATTCGGCCAGGTACTCCACCGCCACCTTGCCGTTGGAAAAGCGCCCGCCGTCGTAGGGGAAAGGCGGCACCACGCCGCCCTCGTTGGGCGCAAACGGGAACACATTGTCGCCACCGCCCGCATCCGACAAGCTGTCGCCAAAGGCAACCAGCATGGTGTAAGGCCCCGCCTGGGCCGGAAGCGCCGACAGGCCGAGCGCCAATGTGGCGGCAGCCGTGGTGACAAAACGCAAGGTGGACAAGTTCTGCATGGGTTCTTCCGCTGAAGGCGTGACGATGTCCACAGCTTATTTCAGCCAGTGCCCGTCCAGCCCACCAAACGCTGCAGAACACCCCAGGCAAACCCCCAAGACCCCGCGAACGGGTGGGCCCATCCGGGCTCAGGTCGTCTTGCTGACCGTGATCGTGGGGAACTTGCCGGAAAAGTCCTTGGCCTTCTCGGCGATCTTCACCGCGATCAGCCGCGCCATCGTCTTGTAGATGGCGGCGATCTCGCCGTCGGGGTCGGCCACCACGGTGGGCCGGCCGCTGTCGGCCTGCTCACGGATGTTGATGTGCAACGGCAGTGCGCCCAGGTAATCCAGGTTGTGGCTGGCCGCCATCTTCTTGCCACCGTCGGCACCGAAGATGTGCTCGGCGTGCCCACACTGGCTGCACACATGCACCGCCATGTTCTCCACCAGGCCCAGGATCGGCACACCCACTTTCTCGAACATGCTCAAGCCCCGCTTGGCGTCGAGCAGCGCAATGTCTTGCGGCGTGGTCACAATCACCGCGCCGGTGATCGGCACGCGCTGGCTCAGCGTCAGCTGGATGTCACCGGTGCCCGGGGGCATGTCGACCACCAGGTAGTCCACATCGTGCCAGTTGGTCTGGCGCAGCAATTGGTCCAGCGCCTGGGTGGCCATCGGGCCGCGCCAGATCAAGGCCTGGTCGGCGTTGACCAAAAAGCCGATCGACGCCACCTGCAGGCCATGGCCGCGCATCGGCTCCATGGTCTTGCCGTCACTGCTGTCGGGCCGGCCGCTGATGCCCAGCATCGTCGGCTGGCTGGGGCCGTAGATGTCGGCATCGAGCATGCCCACGGTGGCGCCTTCGGCGGCCAGCGCCAGTGCCAGGTTCACCGCCGTGGTGCTCTTGCCCACGCCGCCCTTGCCCGAGGCCACGGCAATGATGTTCTTCACCCCTGGCAGCAATTGCACGCCGCGCTGCACCGCATGGGCGGTGATCTTGCTGCTGAGGTTGACGCTGACGTTGCCCACCCCGGGCACGCTGCGCGCAGCGGCCACAAACTGGCGGCGCAGGGCCGCGAACTGGCTTTTGGCGGGGTAGCCCAGCTCCACGTCGAAGGCCACGTCATCACCGTCGATGCGCAGGTTCTTCACTTGCCGCGCGCTGACGAAATCCTTGCCGCTGTGCGGGTCGACAACGGTCTTCAGGGCTTCGAGCAGGACGGCTTCGGCGATGGCGGACATGGCGGTGGCCGCCCATCGGCGGCAGGTGTGGAGCAGGGGATGACCCAGGGTGGGTGAGAGGGCGCGAGTCTATCGGAGCGCCCCAGGCTGCCCCGGGGCCCAACCCTAGAATCGCTGGCTGTGTTTCCCGGACGGCCCCATGCCACGCCAGCTCTTCGTCACCACCGCCCTGCCCTATGCCAATGCGGCCTTCCACATCGGCCACATGATGGAATACATCCAGGCCGACACCTGGGTGCGCGCGCAGCGCATGATGGGCGCACAAGTGAACTTCGTCTGCGCCGACGACGCCCATGGCGCACCGATCATGATTGCCGCCGACAAGGCCGGGTTGAGCCCGCAGCAGTTCGTGGCCGGCATTGCCGCTGCGCGCAAGCCCTACCTCGACGGCTTTCACATCGCCTTTGACCACTGGGGCAGCACCGACGCGCCAGAAAACCATGTGCTGGTGCCGCAGGTCTACCAGGCACTGCTTGACCAGGGGCTGGTCAGCAAGCGCCAAGTCGAGCAGTTCTTCGACCCCGACAAGGGCATGTTTCTGGCCGACCGCTACATCCTGGGCAATTGCCCCAACTGCGGCTCGGCCGACCAGTACGGCGACAACTGCGAGAAGTGCGGTGCGGTGTATTCCCCCACCGATCTGAAGAACCCGAAGTCGGCCTTGTCGGGCGCCACACCAGTGCTCAAGATCAGCGAGCACCACTTCTTCAAGCTCAGTGACCCACGCTGCGTGGCATTTTTGGAGCAATGGACACAAGACGGCAAGCTGCAGCCGCAAGTGGCCAACAAGGTGCGTGAATGGTTTGTGCGCGATGCCACCGGCCAGGCCGCGCTGGCCGATTGGGACATCAGCCGCGACGCGCCGTACTTCGGCATCGCCATCCCCGACGCGCCGGGCAAGTACTTCTATGTCTGGCTCGACGCGCCACTGGGCTATCTGGCGTCACTGCAAGCCCTGCTGGCCAGCCGCGGCCAGGACATGGATTCCTATCTGGCCCAGCCAAACCTGGAGCAGGTGCATTTCATCGGCAAGGACATCATCACCTTCCACACCCTGTTCTGGCCGGCGATGCTGAAGTTCAGCGGCCGCAAGCTGCCCGACGCGGTGTTCGTGCACGGCTTCCTCACCATCGGCGAAGACAAGATGAGCAAGAGCCGGGGCACCGGCATCAGCCCGCTGCGCTACCTGGAACTGGGCCTCAACCCCGAATGGCTGCGCTACTACCTGGCGGCCAAGCTCACCGCGCGGGTCGATGACATCGAGTTCAGCGCCGACGACTTCATCGCCCGGGTCAACAGTGACCTGGTGGGCAAGTACATCAACATCGCCAGCCGCGCTGCGGGCTTCATCGGCAAACGCTTTGACGGCTGGCTGGCAGCCGACCTGGCGGCCGACGGCCAGGCGCTGCTGGCCGCGCTGCAGGCCCACCAGGCCCAGGCCCAGGCGCTGTACGACGGCCGCGATTTCGCCCGCCTGGTGCGCGAGACCATGGCGCTGGCCGACCAGGTGAATGCCTACGTCGACCAGCACAAGCCCTGGGATCTGGCCAAGCAGCCCGACAACGCCGCCGCGTTGCAGCAGGTGTGCAGCACCTGCATCGAAGCCTTTCGCTTGCTGACGGTCTACCTGAAGCCGATCCTGCCGGCGCTGGCGGCGCAGGTGGAGGCCTTCCTGCAAGTGCCGCCGCTGCAGTTCGATGACGCCCAACGCTTGCTCGGCCGCCACCGCATCAACCCCTACCAGCACCTGATGCAGCGGGTGGACGCGGCCAAGCTGCAAGTGCTGATGGCGCCCGCCGCGCCGGGCGAACCGCCCGCCGAGGCAACGGCCTTGCCCGGCGGCGAGGCCATTGCCAGCACCATCGGCATCGACGCCTTCAACGCGGTGGATTTGCGCGTGGCCAGAATCGTCAACGCCGAGCTGGTCGAGGGCAGCAGCAAGCTGTTGAAGCTGACGCTGGATGTCGGCGAAGCCCAGCACCGCACGGTGTTCTCGGGCATCCGCAGCGCCTACCAGCCTGAACAACTGATCGGCCAGCTGACCGTGGTGGTGGCCAACCTGGCGCCACGGCAGATGAAGTTCGGCCTCAGCCAGGGCATGGTGCTGGCCGCCAGCCATGGCGCTGGGTCGGCCGCTGGTTCGGCCGCTGTTTCGGCTGACAACAAGGCCGCACCGGGCATCTTTGTGCTGGCCCCGGGTGCCGGCGCCGTGCCTGGCATGCGCATCCGGTGACACCCAGCCGGCGCGCGCTGCTGGCGGGCCTGGCGGGTTTGGGCCTGACGGGGGCGGCACTGGCGCCGGCGCTGCGGGCGCAAGCCGCGCCAGCGCTGGACTTCATCGCCTTGGGCGACATGCCCTACGGGCCTGACTTGATTGCCGGCCCGTCCTACCGCGGCCTGATCGAGCGCATCAATGCGCTGGGCCTGCCGCTGGCCGTGCATGTGGGTGATTTCAAGGACGGCACAGCCGACTGTGGCGACGATGAATATGCGCTGCAGCAGCAGCACTTCCAGCGTTTTGCCGGCGCCCTGGTCTACACCCCGGGCGACAACGACTGGCTGGACTGCCACCGCCGTGGTGACGACCCGCTGGAGCGGCTGCAAGCGCTGCGCCAGCGCTTTTTCAGCACGCCGGTGTCGCTGGGCCAGCGGCCGATCGCCTTGCAACGCCAGCCCGATGTGATGCCGGCGCACAGCAGTTACCGCGAGAACCAGCGCTGGTGGCTGCAAGGCGTGCTGTTTGCCAGCTTCCACACCGTGGGCCCGCGCAACGGCTTTGACGCCGACAGCGCTGCGGTGCGCAGCGAGGCCCAGGCGCGTGAGGCCGCCAACAGCGCCTGGATCGCCGACAGCTTTGCCCTGGCCAAGCGTTACCGCGCCAGCGCACTGGTGCTGGCCACGCAAGCCGAGTCCCTGGTCTACCCTGACCCCGACGCGCCCCGGCGCGGCCAGGTTCACGGGGCCTTTCCCAGCATCGGCCGCACCTTGTTGCCGCTGGCCGATGCCGCGCCGCACCCGGTGCTGCTGGTGCATGGTGACCACCACCTGCACAAGACCGACCAGCCCTTCTTCAATGCCCAGGGCCAGCGCATCAACAAGCTGTGGCGGCTGCAGGTGTTTGGTGAGCCGCGCATCCATGCGGTGCGGGTGCGGGTGCAGCCTGCGGTGGTGCAAGCGCCGTTCGTCTTCAGCGCGGTCTGGAACCCGATGTCGACCGACCCCCGCCACGCGCCCAAAAGCACCACCTAGCGCCGGCCGCAACACCACCCATGCCGCTGCCCAAGGCGCTGTTGTCCCGCTTGCACCCGTTTCGCCCGCGGTTGCAGCAAAGCCTGGTGGGCTACGGGCGGCCACAGTTGCTGGCCGACCTGGGCGCCGGCATCACCGTGGGCATCGTGGCGCTGCCGCTGGCCATGGCGTTTGCCATCGCCAGCGGCGTCAAGCCCGAGGCGGGGCTGTTCACCGCCATCATTGCCGGCTTCATCATCTCGGCGCTCGGTGGCTCGCAGGTGCAGATCGGCGGGCCGGCGGGGGCGTTCATCGTCATCGTCTACGGCATCGTCGAGCGCTACGGCCTGGCCAACCTGCTGATTGCCACCAGCATGGCCGGCGTGCTGCTGTTCCTGATGGGCTGGTTCAAGCTGGGCGTGCTGGTGCGCTACATCCCGGTGTCCATCGTCATCGGCTTCACCAACGGCATTGCGGTGCTGATCGGCCTGAGCCAGCTCAAGGATCTGCTGGGCCTGCGCATCGACAAGATGCCGGCCGATTTCTTCAGCCAGATGGTGCTGCTGTGGCAGCACCTTGGCCAGACCAACCCGGCCGCGCTGGCGGTGGGCCTGGGCAGCCTGGCGGTGGTGCTGCTGTGGCCCAAGAGCTTCAAGATGCCGGTGGCACCGCACGCTTCGCTGCAGCGGCTGCGGCGCTGGTCGTCGCACCTGCCCGGCACCATCGTGGCCCTGGCGGGCGCCACGCTGGCGGTGCGCCTGCTGGGGCTGCCGGTGGAGACCATCGGCAGCCGCTTCGGCGGCATCCCGCAAAGCCTGCCGGCATTCGCGCTGCCGGATGTCAGCTGGGCCACGGCCAAGCTGTTGCTGATCCCCACCGTCACCATCGCCTTGCTGGGCGCGGTGGAAAGCCTGCTGTGTGCCCGCGTGGCCGACAACCTGGCGCCGCAGTTCCGGCGGCACGACCCCAACCAGGAGCTGATGGCCCAGGGCCTGGCCAACCTGGTGACGCCGCTGTTCGGCGGCATCCCGGCCACCGGCACCATTGCACGCACCGTCACCAATGTGCGCGCTGGCGCCGCCACGCCGGTGGCCGGCCTGGTGCATGCCGCCACACTGCTGGTTGTGGTGCTGGTGGCGGCGCCGCTGGCGCTGCATGTGCCGCTGGCAGCGCTGGCCGGCATCCTGCTGTTCGTGGCCTGGAACATGGGTGAGTGGCGCGAATTTGCGCGGCTGAAACACTTCATGCTGCCCTACCGCGCCACGCTGCTGGGCACGTTTGCGCTCACCGTGGTGTTCGACCTGACAGTGGCGGTGGAAGTGGGCCTGCTGATGGCCTGCGGCTTTTTCATCTGGCGCATGGGCCAGCTGTTTTCGGTGCGGCCCTGCGCCATGCTGGCACCGTTGCCTGATGGTGTGGCAGCCTTCGAGCTGTT
>JANNMP010000385.1:0-5326 GCA_031398015.1 Burkholderiaceae bacterium | reverse complement strand
TGACCCCCACCGACTGGAAAGACCCGTTCATCACCCAGCTGCTGGCCCAGGACGGGAACTGGGCGCTGATGGCGCCCAACCCGCATTCAGCCACCTCGACCGACTACTTTGCCAAGCTGCCCTCACCGGCCGCGCCCAATGCCAAGAACTGGCTGGGCACCGACGCCCAGGGCCGCGACATGCTGGCGCGCCTGCTCTACGGCTTTCGCGTCAGCATCTGGTTTGCCATTGCGCTGACCATCACCGGCACAGTGATCGGCGTGGCCATGGGCGCGCTGATGGGCTACTTCGGCGGCAAGATCGACCTGGGGCTGCAACGCATCATCGAAGTGTGGGGCGCAGTGCCCGAGTTGTACCTGCTGATCATCTTTGCGTCGATCTTCGAGCCGTCATTGCTGCTGCTGCTGGTGCTGTTGAGCCTGTGGGGCTGGCTGGGCTTGTCAGACTATGTGCGCGCCGAGTTTCTGCGCAACCGCAACCTTGAATTCGTCAAGGCGGCGCGGGCGCTGGGCTTGAGCAACCTGCAGATCATCGGCCGCCATGTGCTGCCCAACTCACTGACGCCGGTGATCACCTTCCTGCCATTCCGCATGAGCGCGGCCATCCTGGCGCTGACCTCGCTCGACTTCCTTGGCCTGGGCGTGCCCGCCAGCGTGCCCAGCCTGGGTGAGCTGCTGCAGCAGGGCAAGGCCAACCTGGATGCGTGGTGGATCATCGTGCCCACCTTCGTGCTGCTGAGCGTCACCATGCTGCTGCTCACCTTCATCGGTGACGCACTGCGCGACGCCTTCGACACAAGAAAATCCTGATGGCGGCATTGCTGGAAGTGGACCACCTGAGCGTGCGGTTCGGCGCCAGCACCGTGGTCGATGACGTCTGCTTCAGCATCGCCACCGGCGAGAAGTTTGCGCTGGTCGGTGAATCGGGCTCAGGCAAATCGATCACCGCGCTCAGCGTGCTGCGCCTGGTGGATGCTGCTGTCAGCACGGGCGCCATCCGCTTTGACGGCACTGACCTGATGACGCAGAGCGAGCGC
The DNA here is from genome assembly GCA_031398015.1 of Burkholderiaceae bacterium. Lineage (GTDB taxonomy): Bacteria > Pseudomonadota > Gammaproteobacteria > Burkholderiales > Burkholderiaceae_C > Pseudaquabacterium. The sequence continues at coordinate 4,290 of JANNMP010000385.1, read as the reverse complement.
CAGATGCGCGGCCTGCGCGGCGCGGGCATCGGCATGATCTTTCAAGAGCCGATGACCGCGCTGAACCCGCTGTACACCGTGGGCAACCAGATCGGCGAGGTGTTGGAGCTGCACGAGGCGCTGCGCCCCAACGCCGCCCGCGCGCGCGCCATCGAGCTGCTGGCACGCACCGGCATCCCCGAGCCGCAGCGCCGGGTCGACGCGTATCCGCCTGAACTCTCAGGTGGCCAGCGCCAGCGCGCCATGATCGCCATGGCCCTGGCCTGCCGCCCGCGCCTCTTGATCTGCGACGAGCCCACCACCGCGCTGGACGTGACGATCCAGGCCCAGATCCTGGCGTTGCTCGATGAACTGCAGGCCGAGATGGGCATGGCCTTGTTGTTCATCACGCATGACCTGAATCTGGTGGCCCGCTTCACCCACCGCGTGGGCGTGATGGAGCGTGGCAAGCTGGTCGAGATCGGCAGCACGGCCGAGGTGTTCAGCCAGCCGCAGCACCCCTACACCCAGCGCCTGCTGGCCACCCGGCCGCAGCGGGTGGTGCAACCGCGGGTGGCCAACGCAGCGGTGCTGGTCGAAACCAGGCAAGCCGAGGTGCAGTTCCGCATCCCCACCGGCTGGTTCAGCAGCTTGCAGTTCCGCGCCGTCAAGCAGGCCACGCTGCAATTGCGGCGCGGCGAAACGCTGGGCATCGTGGGTGAATCAGGCTCGGGCAAGACCACGCTGGGCATGGCCTTGCTGGCACTGCAGCCACTGGCCAGCGGCGAGGTGCTGCTGGGCAGCGAGCGCATCGACAACGCCAACCGCAGCACGCTGCGCGCGATGAGGAAGCGCATGCAGGTGGTGCTGCAGGATCCGTTTGCGTCGCTGTCACCACGAATGACCGTGGGCCAGATCGTGGGCGAAGGTCTGGCCTTGCACCAGCCTGAACTCAGTGCGGCCCAGCGCGAAGCCAAAGTGCTGGCCATGCTCGACGAGGTAGGCCTGTCGGCAGCACGTGGCATCCACGGCGTGCTGCAGCGCTACCCGCATGAGTTCTCGGGCGGCCAACGCCAGCGCATCGCGATCGCCCGCGCCGTGGTGCTGGAGCCCGAAATCCTGGTGCTCGACGAGCCCACGTCGGCGCTGGACGTGTCGGTGCAGCAGCAGGTGCTGGCCTTGCTGGGCGAACTGCAGCAGCGCCACGGCATGAGCTACATCTTCATCAGCCACGACCTGGCGGTGATCCGTGCCATGGCGCACCGGGTGATGGTGATGAAAAACGGCGACGTGGTCGAAGAAGGCGAGACGCTGGCGCTGTTCGACGCGCCGCGACATGCGTACACGCGGGAGTTGCTGGCGGCCGCGCATCTGGCTTGACGGGCGGGCTGCATACGCCCTCGCCCGTCTCCGGTTGGAGAAAGCCGAATGCATGTTGCGGTGGCGCGCGCGTCCAACAGCCACAGTGCCTCCGGCAAGGCTGCGGGCGGAGCCGGCGGCGTGCCTGTGCGGCGCCCGGCCCTGCGGGCCGGGTGCCCTGCGCTCCTCGCCCTGCGGGGCGGCTGCGATCGCACCGTCCCGCCGCCTTCGCGGCGGAACCTCATGCGTTCTCGCCGGTCCGCCGCCTGCGGCAGCGGACTGCCCCCGCAGCGCTGCGGTGCTCGGCGCTGCACAGGCGCGCCGCCAACTCCACCCGCAACCTTGCCATCAGCAGCGTGGCCGCTCGACCATCGAAGTCAACCGTGCTGATGGCAAGGACGGGGCTGGCCTGTGTGGCGGCGCCTGTGTGGCGCCGAGGAGCGCAGCCGCCCCGGGGCGCGAGCACTGAGCCCGGACCCAAACAGTCCTGAGGACTGTTTGTGCCTGGCGAAGGCCAGGGCCTTGGCCCTGGCACGTAGGGGACCTGGCCCGCAGGGCCAGGCGCCGCACCGACGCCGCCACGCAGGACAGCCCCGTCCTTGCTCGCGCAAAGCGATGAGTGCGTTGTCTCTCACTTGTCAGGCCGGCACCGAGCCCACCGCCACATCCGCAAAATCGATCAACACCTTCATCGCCACCTGTCGGTCACTGGCGGTCTCGAACGCGGTGCGGGCCTGGGCCAACGGGAAGCTGTGGGTGACCACCGGTGACAAGTCCACCCGGCCATCGTTGATCAGCCGCACCGCCAGCGCAAATTCGGCGTGGAAGCGGAAGCTGCCGCAGATGCTCAGCTCCTTGGCCACCACCATGTTCTGCGGGATGCTGACATCACCACCCAGGCCCAGTTGCACCACCACGCCGCGGGGCCGCATCACCGCCAGGCCATCACGCAGTGCACGTTCATTGCCGCTGCATTCGAGCATCACGTCGAAGCTGCCCTTGTCGGCGCTGCAGCGATCCACCCAACCCGCATCATGAGCGACGTTGATAGTGGCCGCTGCCCCCATGGCGCGGGCAATCGCCAGCGGTGCATCCACCACGTCGGTGGCCACCACCTCGGCCGCGCCATGCACCCTGGCGGCGGCAATCGCCAGCACGCCAATGGGCCCGCAGCCCGACACCAGCACCCGCTTGCCCAGCAGGCTGCCGGCGCGTGAGACGGCGTGCAGCCCCACTGAAAACGGCTCAGCCAGCGCCGCCAGGCGCAGTTGCACGCCAGGCGCCACGCGTTCGCACTGGTTCGCGTTGCACACCAGTTGCTGGCGGAACGCGCCTTCGACATGCGGCACGCGCATGGCGCTGCCGTAGAAACGCATCTCCAGGCATTGGTTGGGCAGGCCTTCAAGGCAGAACTTGCAGGCGCCACAGGGCCGGCTGGGGTTCACCGCCACCCGGTCACCCACGGCCAGCGTGGCCACGCCCTCACCCAGCGCAGCCACCGTGCCGGCCACCTCATGGCCCAGCACCATCGGCGCCTGGATGCGCACCGTGCCGAAGCCCCCGTGGTGGAAGTAATGCAGATCGGACCCGCAGATACCGCCAAAGCCCACCTGCACCAGCACCTGGCCAGGCCCCGGTTCACCAGCGTCTTGCGCGTCCAGCCGCAGGTCGTCGGGGGCGTGGATCACCAGGCACATGCAGCGGTAGCGCATCGGTCGTCTCCTGAACAGATACCGGTAACTTTAGTGCCCGGCCCAAGCCGTGGCAACGCGGGCTTGCCCGCACCGATGGTGCTTCAGCACACGCTGCGGCGCGCTGGCTTCCACGGTTGACGCCCACAAACGATACCGGTAACGTTTGATGGATCAACACAGCCTGCTGGAGCGCCACCGTGAACCTGTTTGACCTGAGTGGCCGCACCGCCTTGATCACCGGCGCCAGCAAGGGCATCGGCTTTGCGCTGGCCACCGCGCTGGGCCAGGCCGGCGCGCGGGTGGTGGTCAACGCCCGCAGCGCCGACGCGCTGGCGCTGGCCTGCGCTGCACTGCGCGCCCAGGGCATCCGCGCCGACGCGGCGGCTTTCGACGTGACCGACGACGCCGCAGTGCAAGCCGGCGTGGCGGCGGTGGAAGACGGCATCGGGGCCATCGACATCCTGGTCAACAACGCCGGCATGCAGCACCGCGGGCCGTTTGCCGAGTTCCCAACCGACGCCTGGCACAAGATCACCACCACCAACATCGACAGCGTGTTCCTGGTCGGCCGGGCAGTGGCACAACGCATGATCCCGCGCCGCGCCGGCAAGATCATCAACATCTGCTCGGTGCAGAGCGAGCTGGGCCGGCCCGGCATTGCGCCTTATGCCGCCACCAAGGGTGCGGTGAAGATGCTGACCAAGGGCATGGCCATCGACCTGGGCGGCCATGGCATCCAGGTCAACGGCCTGGGGCCAGGCTACTTCAAGACCGAGTTGACGCAGACGCTGGTGGCCGATGCCGACTTCACCGCCTGGTTGAGCAAACGCACGCCCGCCGGGCGCTGGGGCGATGTGGCCGAGCTGGGCGGGGCGGTGGTGTTTCTGGCCAGTGCGGCCAGCAGCTTTGTCAACGGCCACATCCTGTATGTGGATGGCGGCATCACGGCGAGCCTCTAGCGCCGCGCGCGGCGTCAGCTGACGGCGCAGCCGGCTTCCACGGCAGCCTGTGCCGACACCGCTTTCAGCGGCTGGCTGGCCGGACGCACGCCGGCCGGGCGCTGGGGCGACGTGCAGGAGCTTGGCGGCGCGGCGGTGTTCCTGGCCAGCGATGCGTCGCGCTTCGTCAACGGCCATGTGCTGTATGTCGACGGTGGTGTCACCGCCCAGCTCTGAAGCGAGAAGGAAAGTTCCATGGAAGCCCTCGTCATCCACGCACCCGGCGACCTGCGCGTCGAAACCATAGAGACGCCGTCGCT